>WGED01000764.1 GCA_015492915.1 Cyclobacteriaceae bacterium | reverse complement strand
GGCCCTGACGCTCAACGGGAAGAAAAATGACCTTAATCTCAAAGACTTTTTAATAGCAATGCTCCGGGCAGGGATTACCGATAAAACGATTAAAAATATCCTCGGCAGGTTCTCGCTTGCCATTCCTAAGTGGCACGACTTCATCGACATCAGTTTCCTTACTTTTCCGTTAAAACAGGAATATCACGAACTGATCACACGAAAAGCCGGGCAAATCGGACTGGCCGGATAAAATAATCAGATCATTCATGGCATCATATTCTGCCTGGCCCTTTATTTTTGTGGCATGATAAAAAGCATAATATTCGACATGGATGGCGTCATCGTTAACAGCGAGCCCATCCATCAGCAACTCGAGTGGGAGATGTTTGCCGAACTGGGGCTCGATATTTCCGATGAAGAGCATAAATCATTCATCGGCACTTCCTCGATGGATATGTGGAACAGAATAAAGCAAAACCATCACCTCGACAAAACTCGTGAAGAATTGTTGTTTTATGGCAGGCAAAAATATTGGGATGCCATTGACAGCGGCAAAGTACAGCTTGTTGACGGGGTGTTCCCACTGATCAAAACGTTAAAAAATGCCGGTTTTATCATACAGGTTGCCTCCTCTGCTACACGCCCGACAGTAGATAAGGTGCTTCAGCATTTCGACCTTGAACAGTATTTTCAATACAGGATCGGAGGGGATGAAGTAACTAAATCAAAACCGGAGCCGGAGATATTTTTAAAAGCAGCCGGATTATCCGGCACGCCTCCTGCCGAATGCCTGGTAATCGAAGACGCAACCAACGGAGTCAGAGCAGCTAAAGCCGCTGGTATGTATTGTATTGCTTATGAAAATGAGAACACGGGTGAGCAGGATCTCTCAATGGCTGATCTGGTAATAATTGATCTTTCTGTCATCACACCGGATCTCATCGGATCGCTATGAAAAAACGGCGATTTTTCATGACAACGCATAAAGAAACATGCACGTGACATATCAGAAGAGCAGAAATATATTATCAGATGGCGGCCGTATATGATAAATCATTAAATTTACATAGTTTGATCTTTTTCGGAGGAGATAATATTTCATGATTTTTTGCCCGGTCAACCGGTTTTTTTACTAACATTCAGATCATGCTCGAAAGCCTGCTCGATCAATCGTTTTATGAATTTCCGTCATTCAAGGTGGCGATATTTTCACTGTTGCTCGCATTCGCACTCAGTACTATTATCGCCTTTACATACAGAGTCACTTACCGGGGCATATCATATTCCGGCAATTTTTTTCAGGCGATGATCCTGGCATCTATAGCTACTTCCACCATCATTATGGCAGTGGGCAACAATTTAGCAGTAGGTTTTGGTATCATCGGCGCCATTGCTATCATCAGATTCCGCACAAGGGTCAATGAACCGAAAAATATCATTTTCATCCTTGCCAGTATCGGTGTGGGTATCGCTACAGGCGTGTACGGCTATGCCATTGCTGTGGCAGGCACGCTTATATTTAGTGCCGTCGCCATAATGCTGTATTTTTCGCCGCAAGGCAAATCGTTCCTCTACCTGTACTCGCTCACATTTAATATAGCCCGGGAAGAAAACATGGCCACAGTCCTTAATTTCCTCGACAACTATTGCGAGAGTCATCATCTGATGACCATCGGGGAAGGCAAGTTGGAAAATGCCGAGCGCTATGAATACCAGATATCATTATTCAAGCATGTGGATCATAAGGAATTTTACAGAAATTTCGCAAAAATAGAAGGCGTGAGCAATGTGCGCCTTAACAGGAAAACCAATACCGAAAGGCTGTAACCATGATGAAAAAGTATCTTTTTATCATATTCTGGGTGTTTGTCATCATCGTTCTTTTGCTCTTTTCGGTGGTGTTTAAAGATACCCGGAAGGCGATAGTGGCGCAGGTAGAGCCGATGAAGACAGCCGTGAGCTACCACAAGGCCGTGCGCATCCTTGAGATTTATGTGATTCCGGGACAACGTGTAAACCCCGGCGACCCACTGGTAAAGGTAGAGCGTCCCGATTTGCTGCTCGATGTGGACAGAAAGAAAAACAGGCTTGAACAACTGGAAAGCGATATTCGCATGGCACAATGGAAATTTGAAGAAAAACAACGGGAACTGGCGCTCAATAAGGAAACGGATATCAAAAAGATAGACGGCGAGATCGCCAAACTACAGATCATCATCGAAAATAATCAGCAATTGAGCAGCCGCTTCGGATCACTGACAGGTTATGCAGATACCGCCCGCAATCTCGGCAGTTCATATTATGAAATAGAGATTGAAGTCTTGAAAAATGAACGCAAAAAAGTACTGACAGAATACAAGCAGAAATTGGAAATGGCCAGAAAACTGCATGAAGAAGAGATAAAAACAACGGAGGTTGCCAGGCAAGAGATGAACATGGAGCTGGAATTATTGGAGGAAGAAGAACAAAACCTGATCCGGAAAGCAGACATTAAAGGGACCATAGGCAGTGTGAATGCCCAGGTCGGCGAGTTGTTGTCGCCCTACTCCACGATCATGTCTATCTATGAAGCCAACCCCACTGTAATTCGCGCATTCATGAATGAAGGATATAAATATGACACCGAGGTGAATAAAACGGTAATTGTGGAATCTGCCAACCGCCAATACAGCATCGAAGGCAAAATCATGGAGATAGGCAAACGCATCGTGCAGTATCCCGCCCGGCTGCAGACCAATGTGAGGGCGCCAATGTGGGGCCAGGAACTGTTTATAAAGATACCCAAAGACAATAAGTTCTTTAACGGTGAACGTGTATTTGTTATCATCAAAGAATAAGCCATGGATTTTAGGCGAATTTTTACCCTGTTTATCCTGCTTAGTCTTCCGCCATGCAGTTTTGGTCAACTCAGCATGGAAGCCTTCCTCGCTACGGCGAGAGATGACATTTCCCTCGCTCCTACACAAAATAAACTCGACTACCTTAAAGACAACAAATTCAACGGGCCATGGATAAGCAGGGTGGAGTTCAGGACCCGATCCAATAATGCCGATTTCTCACAGGAAGATTTCAGATTACGCCTCACGCCCGGCAATCCCGGAGAGCTGAAAGGCTACAAAAGATATTACAAAAAGCAACTTGATTTACTGCAACTCGAATATCTCGACCGGCTCAACAGCGCACTGATCGATCGATATGAGGTTATGATTGATCATATTTTCGAGACTAAAAAGAAAAACAACCTTGAAAAGCAATTGGAAGTAAATAATCAGCTATTGAAAATGATGGGTGAAAATCCGGGGCTTTATAAGCTGGATATCGGCGATCTGATCGATGCTGAATCCACTGAGCTGGATCTCGGCATAGCCATCGAAGAGGCCAAATCACGGCTTGATGAAATAGATTATATGGTCCGTGATATTTATGAATACAAAGGCGATATCAACTGGCCGGAGGAAGAGATCATGGGCGTTGATGATATTTTAAACCTCTTTGAAGAATTTAAAGGCAAGCCTACAGGCGAGCACATAAATCTCGTAAAACAGAAGCAGCGCAACAAGCTCGAAGCAGAGCGATTCAGGATCGAAAAGTCGGAATCATTAAGGAATATCGGATATTTCCAGGCGGAATATGATACTGACCGGGGTAACGAACCGTCAAGGCATTTTGGCTATCAGATTGGCATCCGGATACCGATCGTGAACCCGGATAAACCGGATCTTCATCGCCGGGAACTCAATCTTATGGACGACGAAGCTTTACTGGCCGAACGAAAAGATGAATATCGCAGAAAGATGGAACTCGCCGTATTGCGCATGAGCCATCTCGCAGGGCAATACAAGCTGATTACCAAAAAACTGGAAGAAACCAACGACAAAAATTTCCTGAGTCTCCAGCGCTCAGACAAAAGCCTGAGGATGAGGGATCTGATAAAGCTGAATGAGTTTTATATCGAGCTTATAGACAAGCAAAACAGCATCGCTAAAAAGATCTTCGAAACCTACATCGAATACCTCGATCTCAGTGGCAAGCTCACCGAAATGCCGCTGAGGAATTACCTTTCCAAAAATTTTACTGAGTTTTAAACCCAAAATTCTCACCAGGATTTCGTTATGAGAGGTTAAAGTACAACTTGTCCCGCCAGGGCGGGAAGAAAATCAGCACGTTTGACAAGGAG
>WGED01000763.1 GCA_015492915.1 Cyclobacteriaceae bacterium | reverse complement strand
TCCGAGATACTCTCCGGTCTGCCGCTTATAAATATGCATGAGTTTTGAGAAGTTACTGTCGATATCAAGCTCTATGGAGTTTAACTTGCCAGAAAAAAGGACGTAAAGAAAATCATCCGCGGTGCACATGTCAAGTGTACCCTTAGGTTCGTAAAATGTAAGTTGGAAATTTTTGTTGTTTATCGCCTTCTCCGGCAGAACTTTTATCGGACCGTCGATTTTATAGACGAATTCTCCATTTGGCCGGTAAACCTGGATCACGCTGGTATAATAATTTGCGAAATAGACCTGTTCATCCCTGTCCATCCACAAAAAACCCTGGTTGACGAGTTGGCTGGCTGTAACATGCTCGCCAAAGTCCAGAAGCGGCTCGCCTTTGTTCGAGTAAACCCGTCCAATAGGTTTTTTGTACAGCCGGAAGCCAATCACTCTTTCATCCAATGTCATTACCCTATCCCAGGAAAAAGGCAAACCGGTTATCGCCTTGATGTGTGTCCCGCTGGTATCATAAAGGACGAGTCTGCTATTTTTGTGATCATTGACATAGATGATTTTTCGATCCGGTGTTATGTGCATGCTGCCATTGCCCCCGAATTCACCCGGCCCACTTCCGAAACCACCGAACCTCTTGACATATTTTCCAGATGGATCAAATTTGTGAATTTCATGCAGCTTCAAGTCCAAAACATAGAGATTGCCCCATGCATCGGCTACGCATTTATAGGGGTACGTCATATAATCTGCTTTGATAACAAAGACTGTATCTGCTGAGAAGGGCAGCCATCTCACATCATCGGTATGTAAGCCCGGGGCAAGCTGGAAAGGACCATTAAACAGGTTTGCGTCTTTATTCTGAAAAAGGGTATTCAGAGCAACAATTATGATAAAAATTAGGCTCCCCAAGGCGATGGCATAGAAAACGGGTGATCTTTTCAACATGTTGTCTCCTTAAATACGATTTCTGAAATGAAACAGAAACAGCCTGGCAGGCACATTTTTGATGATTTTATGAATTTCATCTTGGTGGACGATTCAGTGCGCCAATACTAATTTTTCACGAATAACCCATGTTAGCCAGTGATCATCTCTTTTTATTCCATCCCGCACTGCTCAGCACAATCTTCATCATCACTTGATTGACACATTTTGGTAGTATTGCCATAACATACACCTTGTTGACTCCTCTTATCTCCGCATATGCAAGTGCTGCTGTCCCATCGCCCATATACCTTCGATACAAATGGCAGGGTAGAGCTCAAGGCAAGTGCGAGAAAGAGCAGCACCGAGAAAACCGGGAAGATTTTTTTTGTTATCTTCATTGCAACCTCCTTAATACTTGGGTAAAGGGTTCATGAATGTACCTGCAGGCTGTTTCCTTTTTTTTCGAATGTTACAAAAAGCTTGAAAGCAAAAAACAAGAGCAACAGGTCTTGCGCCACAAGCTTCGGTCCAAAAGTTTGTCCCCATCTGCCTAAACATCCACAGACGGAAGTCTCGCCGGTCACAATCATATATCCGATAAAACAAATAAAAAACGTTAAAAGCCCAATAACGCCTAGTAGGGCTATCTTTCGTAACTTCACTACAAGTAGTCCGAATCCGAGAAAAATTTCTATGAGGCCTAAAGTAATTGCAGCTAATTTCAACAAATTCGGAGGAATAAAAGATAATAACTGCAAAGCCATTAGTGTTTTATGAAAAAGAGAAAGATCTATCAATTTCAGGTACCCGGCAAGAATAAAGAAGCTTGACAATATCCAGAGAAAGCATCTTACCAGCCATGTATTCCATTTCTTACTGTCTGTTTTTTTATCCAAAATGGACGTATTCATCTGGTGTCTCCTTGCGAATATAATCGATTTTATTATCATCCGTCGCAAGCAGCTTGATCGCCTGCTCCTGCCGAACCGTCTCGACCGTCTGTTTTGTACTCATGCCATAGATGGAATAAGATTTCTCGCACAGGCAGGATGTAGAGTGTCCGGTTATTTCCGCCAGCGCAGTCACGTTGAACTGCGGATCGGCACAATGCGCGACAATGGTTTGCAGCATAACATCATCTTGCCTGTGCATGCTTGGTCTCCCTGATTGTCTGCGGTGAGATTGTCAAAAAGCATCGCCACATGGGTTTTCGGTCGTGTGAAAAAATCAACTTCGTGTAGGGCTGTATCCCTTACTTCGTTTGCACCTCCGTTCTAGCCGCCATCTCCTCCCCCAAACCGCCACCCAGTGCTCCTCCTCAGCCAGCCTGCGCAGCTCGCTGTAGCAGATACCGAGAAGGCGCTGCAGGCTGCGGCGGTAGTCGCCGGGGGTCTGCGGCAGGGGTGATATGC
>WGED01000762.1 GCA_015492915.1 Cyclobacteriaceae bacterium | reverse complement strand
TCACGGGCCTGTTTTTTTCAAGCCATGATTCTTTGTGGTTGTGGCCGGTCATCCACAGCGCCAGCAGGTTTTTTTCATTGTATTCACGTTCACCCGACTTCCAATACACAGTCCCAAACTCAAACAGCTTCAGATCAACCTGCTTTCTGTTGATGTTATGAGCCAGAACTTCAAGCCCCGAAAACAGCAATGTCTGTCGCAGTACACCGAGCTCCTCACTCAGTTTGTTGAGAATCTCAACATTTTTATCGGGATCGAGGGCAGGGGTCTCCTCGGCATAGGACGGTTTTGTGAGTGAATTGGTATTAATCTCATAAAATCCATTGGAGACCAGCAGATCTGCAGCCTTCAGTTGATTGGCCTCGGGTGAATCAGGTGGAAATTCGGCAAGATAATCACTCGAGATCACCTCCTTTAATTCGATGTTGTCATAGCCGTAAATACGCAGTATCTCCTCTACCACATCAGCCTCACGCGTCACATCAACTCTGTATGGAGGCACTATTGCCGTAAATCCCTCATCAGTAATATCCCTGATTTCAATATCGAGATATTTCAAAATTTCATAAATAGTTTCCCTGTCCAGTTTTTTGCCTATGAGCCTGTCGATGTTCTTAAATTTCATCAAAATCTCATAAGGCTTTATCTCCCGGGGATAGACATCGATAATGTCGGAAGAAATTTCACCCCCTGCCAGTTCTTTGATCAGGAGCGCTGCCCGCTTGAGTGCATAAACGGTACGCCATGGATCTGTCCCCCGCTCAAAGCGAAAAGCGGAATCTGTTTTCAGGCCATGCTTCAGGCTGGTACGACGCACATAATCGGGCGAGAAATAGGCGCTTTCGAGGAATACATTCTTGGTGCCCTCGCTGATACCGCTCTCGATACCGCCGAAAACCCCTGCAATGCACATGCCTCCTTCCTCGTCGCAAATCATCAGATCTCGGTCCGACAGTTTGCGCTTCTCTTCATCAAGCGTAATGAATTTTGTGCCCTCCGGCAATGTTTTTACGATTACCTTGCCGCCTTTTATCTTGTCTGCATCAAAACTGTGCAGCGGCTGCCCCATCTCGTGAAGAATGAAATTCGTAACATCCACCACATTATTGATGGGCGCCTGGCCTATGGCTGTAAGTCGCTTTTTCAGCCATTCGGGAGACTCTTTGATGGTAATATTTGAAATACTGACACCTGAATATCGCGGACACGCCTCATGGTCTTCGACTGTCACGGTGATTTTGGATGATTGATTATCGGGTCTGAAACCCGATACATCAGGCCATCGCACATCTCTTCTGAAGACGGCTTTCAGATCGCGCGCCACACCGATATGCGATGTGCCGTCAGCCCTATTGGGTGTTAGTCCTATTTCAAAAACATAGTCATCTTCAAGGTCAAACAGTTCGCGGGCAGGTGTGCCGTTTGGCTTATCGGTATCCAATACCATGATTCCATCGTGACTGGTGCCCAAACCAAGTTCATCCTCAGCGCAGATCATTCCTTCTGACACCTCTCCTCTTATTTTTACTCTTTTGAGTTTAAAGCCGTCTTCTGCGCCGGGAGGGTACAGCGTAGTCCCAACTTTAGCCACCAGCACTTTTTGGCCTTTTGCCACATTCGGTGCACCGCAAACGATAGGTAACGGGTCTCCCTCACCAACATCTACCTTCGTTACGCTGAGCTTGTCTGCATTAGGATGCTTTTCACAATCCAGTACCTCTCCTACCACAACACCATTCAGTCCGCCTTTTATAGCTTCGACCCGCTCCATGCCCTCTACCTCAAGGCCTGTTTTTGTGAGGATATCTGCTATCTGATCCGGGGTCTCATTTATATCGATATAATCTTTAAGCCAATTGAAGGATATTTTCATTTTATTTATTCAATTAATTCCGGAAGCAAGTGGTCGCCTGACATCCCGGAGCATGACACAAAAATAATCATGGAAAAACCATGAAATTGACCGCAAAAATAGAGATTTCATATGAATATAATTCATGACGAGCGCTTAATTTTATTGGCAAAAATCAAACGTGGAGATCAGGGACATTTTAAACCCCTGCGCACATGTTTCATTACCCCTCCTCCTGATGCATAAACTCAGGTATTTTTTCTCCTGCCAAGATGGGTACTTCCAGACGGTTTTCGCGCGGCGGTATCGGACACCGGTAATTATGATTAAATGCACAATACGGATTGTAAGCCAGATTAAAGTCTATGACAATTTTATCATTTTCGATGGTTTCTGGTTCCACATAGCGCCCGCCGCCATAGGTGATATCTGCACTGGTCTCATCATAAAACGGTATAAAGAAATACTCGGAATCTTCTTTGGCCGGCTTATATACTGTCAATCTCAACTTTTTCCCGTCAAGGCGAAACTCTGCCCAGCCGTATACATAATACTCGCGCATGCTCCCATCGGTTATATTGATCTCAACAATCTGCTCCCTGGTATTTTTAACAAATTTTGCTTTAATCCTATATTTCGGATCGATAGGAAAATAACTCAATCCCGTAAATTTTTCTTTTTGCTCATCTGTTAGCGGAGATTTTTCAGATCGCCTGAAAAATTCGTTTGTCTCCATCCGCCACTGTTCAATGCGGGCGATATAACCATCAGCAGCCTGCTTTTCTTTCAATCTCCTCGACGATAAAAAAAGTATAAATGCGATGACCGCCCCGCTCAACAATAATATGCCAAAGGTCTTTTTGCTCATAAACTTTCTGCTTTACCAAATAAAAAATAAGAAGTGCTAATTTATAAGAAAGGATGCAATGACGAAACGATTTTGAAGACTAAACGCTCTGGATGCCCCTGCTTATAAATCAAGCTGTCAGAATTGGCGTTTTCTCATGACCCCGCCTCAACGCGGTACCCTCAGCAATCACATCATCCCCTCATCAGCAAAGGAGTAATATCCGTTGTCGGTGAAAATGATATGATCCAACACCTTGATTTCGAGGCTTTCTCCTCCATTGATTATTTTTTTAGTGAGTGTGCCGTCACTTCCACTGGGTTGCAAATTGCCGGATGGGTGATTGTGTACCAGAATAATACCAGAAGCCATCTGCTCCAAGGCCATTTTAAAAATAAGTTTCGGATCAGCCACCGTACCCGAAATACCCCCGGAACTGATCTTATTTTTGCTGATCACGCCGTTGGCCCTGTCGAGTAGTACAATCCAGAATTCTTCCTTGCGCTGATCGAGCAACTCGGGTTTCATCAGTTCATACACATCCTGCGAGCATGTGATCTTTTGCTTTTTGAAAACCTCGGCTTCTTTGCGCCGCCTGCCCAGCTCGAGTGCGCTTACAATGGCAATCGCTTTGGCCTCACCGATGCCTTCCACCTTTATCAGGTCCTTAACGGAAAATTTTGCCAGTTCATTAAGGTTGTTACCGGCCAGTGCCAGTATCTTCTTTGCCACATCGACAGCGCTGAGCGATCGCGTGCCAGAGCCTATCAGGATGGCGATAAGTTCGGCGTCGCTGAGCGCCGATTTGCCTTTCATCATGAGTTTCTCCCGAGGCCTGTCTTCTTTGGCCCAGCTTAGTATGTTAAGTCCCTGTCTTGAATCTGACATGGTGGTTTGGTTTGGATATTTTTAATCGATTTTGTTAAAAGGGGCGTCTCCACAGAAATCAAACAAAAAATACCATGAAAACCAAAGCATTTAACATGAAAAAAGCCCTGACAGGCTGTGTCAGGGCTTTTATTTATGTTGATATTTTCAGATTACCCCAGTGAAGAAACGAACTTCGCAAGTTTGGACTTTTTGTTGGCAGCGTTGTTTTTATGGATCACATTACGCTTGGCCAGTTTGTCGAGCAGGCTGCTCACCTTCTTGTATAGTTCCTGGGCCTCAGCTTTGTCTTCTGATTTCCTTAATTTCTTGATGAATGTCCTTGTGGTTTTCAGGTAATATCTGTTTCTCAGCCTTCTCGCCTGAGATTGCCTGATCCTTTTTAATGCCGACTTATGATGTGCCATATTTAATCTTCTCTATAAATTTTTCAGGCTGCAAATGTAGAAGGATTATTTAATATTGGCAAATGGAACGTAATTAATTTTTCTTTCGACTACCTGTCAAAAGGCATTCCCCGCCCTCGATTTTTATCCTATGAATTTATCCCAAAATTCTCAATAACCTTTCTATTCCGAGCTTAAATTACTTCAAAATCAGACACTTCGTTCACGTTTGATTCGTCACCATAATAGTGCATTATGCCTCTTCTTCAAACGTGCTGATTTTCTTCCCGCCCTGGCGGGACAAGTTGTACATTAACCTCTCCTAACGAAATCCTGGTGAGAGTTTTGGGTTTATGGCATTTTTTCATATCGTTAAAAGGCGACAATACAAACGCCCCGCACCAATGATCATCATTTTGTCCTATATTTATAATAAAAAAATAGCCGAAATCTCATGAAGATCATCGTCGCACCCAATTCATTTAAAG
>WGED01000761.1 GCA_015492915.1 Cyclobacteriaceae bacterium | reverse complement strand
GCGTGTCCGTATTCCACACAGCGTAGCCTTTTGGGGGATCAATGCCGATGAGTAGGTTTCGATTCATCCTTGAATATTCCTGACTGCTAAAGAATTTAGCGCTTTTCGCAGCTCATAAACCAAGTCCACGATTCCGTTAGCATCAAGGTACATCAATGTCTCTTTGCCATTTTTGTCTATAAACCAGACTTCCACTGTGTCGGACACACCAGAAATAGTTACTTTTATTTTACAATCAGCGTCTCCACAAGAGCATTTGACCATGACTCACCTCCAAATAATCAATCAGCATCCCAAGTATATTTCTCCTCAAGGCCATCAGCAAACTCCAAAATCTCTTGTTCAGATTCCTCTGAAAAATCCATAAATGCGACAATCTTCCGCAAAGCATTGACGTGCCTCTCAGGAAAATCCTCCTCGCATACGTATTCCACCAGCTCGAATAATTCTTTACCGCAATGAGCCTTAAATAGGTCCAGGATCTTCATCGCTTCCGCGCGGTCGCTGTTCTTCTCATCCTCCGTGAGAAAGCGATACGGCGTCCGGAGCTGCCGGCGCCAGCGATCGACAGCCCACTTCGGAATCGTCACCGTGCCGTCCGGATTCTCCTGGCTTTTGCTAAACAGATAGCGCATCCAGCCGGACCACGCCTCATGTGCGTAGTCGGCCAGGGCCTCAAGCAAGATTTTTTTAAAAGTAGGCATTCGTACTCCTTTATGCTGTTTATGTGCCTTTCAAAAATCATCCGCATTACCTTCAGCACCGAGCGCCATCATCGGGAACATGATGCGCTTGTACATCTCCAAATCTTTCGGATCCGCTGGCCGGATGGTCATAGTTTCCTTGTCGAAAGCCATGATAGCAATGCCGGTCGGGCCGTTGCGCTGTTTCCCAACGATGACTTCCATAAAACCATGCGGTGCGTCCTGGTCGTACACCTCTGGCCGGAATAGGAACAGAATGACATCGGCATGCTGTTCCAAACTACCGCTCTCGGCCAGGTCGCTCATTAACGGCCGTTTATCGGCCCGCTGTTCTACCGCCCGGGAAAGCTGATGGATAAGCACAATCGGGATTTGATACTGCTTTGCAGCCTGTTTCAGGCGTGTCACAATATCATCCACATGGAAGCGGTAGTTTTCGCGCGGATCGAGCGTGCTCCGAATGAACCGCGTGTAGTCGATGAAAACCATCCGGATGCCCTGCTCAATGACGCTGTTTCCTATTCTTGCGACCAACTCATCAACGCCGATGTTCGCCGTCGTGTCGAAGTACAACGGCATATTGATGGACTCCACAGCACGTTTTGCCATGGTCTCTAACTCAGACCGGTCGAACTCACCACGAAAGATGCGCTTTGCCGGGATGCCGGACTGCATTGCCAGGCCGCGCACCACAACCGAAAACTCGGCCATTTCCAGGGAGAAGAACAGCACCGGCATGCCGTGCTTTGCTGCATTCATAGCCTCGCTCAGGGCGAATGCCGTCTTCCCCATCCCGGGCCGCCCGGCGACGATAATCAGGTCGCCATCATGATAGCCGCCAATCAACTCAGCAAGAGCATCAAGACTTGTTTTAACAACCGGGACACTGCCGGAATCGAGCCAATTCTGCAGCTCATCAATTGCTTGCATGGCAGCGTGGCCGAACTGTTTTACCGGCGTCGGCGTATCAGTCAAAATCGCCTGGATGGTCTCCTGCAGGGAATGAATCAGAACCATGGGATCAGGTTTTCGTGATTCCTCAAACTCTTGCCCGAGACGAATTAGCTCCTTCTGAAGTTTACGAAGATGGGAATCCTGTTTCAAGTTAGCAATATGTCGGTCAATATTAGACGGCATAACAGCCTTGTTGACCACGTCGTTTAACGTTGTCAGATAAATCATCCCACCAACGCGGTCCAGATCGCCATTCTCTTCCAGCACCCGTTTCAGCCCAAGGATATCCAGCTCGGCCCTCGGCTGTTCAGAAAGCGTTTTCAAAGCATCGAAGATCACCTGATGACGGCTGAGGTAGAAATCATCGGTATTTAATTTGCGGAGCACCGCCATTTTAATGCGATGGCTGTAGTCCGGAGCCATTAAAAAGCCGAGTATGGCACGCTCCAGATCCGGATCGTTTAATGGTTTCTTGTCGGCAATGTCTGTCATAACCTCTATCCCGTTATCATTCCATACGATGGCCGAGCTTCGGCCGCATTTTTCTGATGCTGTTTTCGTTCTAAAAAGCTGCCCTGCACGCGTTTAATATCATAAGGCTTTTTCTTTTCCTGAAACGAATAGGCCCGGTCCTCGATGGCCTTGACGAACTCCAGCATACTCATGTCATGCTTTGGGTTGCATTTCGCAATCCATTCAACGGTCTGGCATAGCTTAGCAGCCATGCCGTCATCTTCACATAGCGCTGACAATTTCTGGTAATACTGCGTTGAATAGGGAGGCATAATCCAGTCCGGATGTGCATAACCAAGTTTATTTGTGTACAAATCACGCACAAATTCAACCAGCGCTACGATCCGGTGCTCTTTATTTGCAATTTCTGTTAGTGATTTATTGATTTTTGGTGGGCCGTCTCTGGTGTCGCTTACAACGTCGGCGAGCATTTCGTCCGTAACTGGTGAGGTGGGCGTCCGCGCGCCGCCGGCAGTGTTGCCCGAAAAGCCTTTGTCGGTAGGCGGCGGTGAAGTAGATGAACCGTTTGTCGGATAGGGCCTCGGCTTTTTGCCTTTACCCGGGTTTTTGGGTAATATCCCCCCCTCCTCTCCTGTAGTAGTCTCTGTTGTAGTCTCTGTATAATTAGGTCCGTGGATTCCTCGCTTCTTGTTCCGTGGATTCCTCGCTTCTTGTTCCGTGGATTCCTCGGAACTGGGGTGTGAATTCCTCTGAACTGAATTAATTTTATCTAAGAGATTGTTATAGTTTATCTTATAATAAGTCTTTGCTGGCATTCCTTTCCGAATGACTTCGATGATACCTTTCTCAGCAGCCTTTTTTTTGCTTTGCCTGATTTCCCACTCGCTTAATAGCGTTTCTTTCATCAGTTCCGCATCAGTCTTATAGAATTCATCCCCTTCTACAACACTCCACCAATAAAGAATCTGTGAAAGGAATATACCCCCTGCTGCACTCTCCATGATTTTCCCATAAATCGGATAGTAGGCAATCGGTCTTTGGTTTAATGCCTTCAATGTTCTCTTAAAGGCATAGGCTGTTTCTCTATCAGCTATCATCATAGCATGATCTCCTTACACCCATTTAACCCTATAATACGTCACCACATGCGCATGGCATGGTGACGCGGCTTCTTTCGTTTCCAGGAAATCGTGCTCCTGCAGGATTCTGACCGCCTTCTTGATCAGATGCCTGGACAGGCCGGTCTCCTGCTTTAGGTCTTCGAATGTTTTTGGAATCCACCGATCCTCCACCGATTCCATATTCTCGATGTGCAGCAGATATGAGAACAGGAATGCGGCGTAAATATTGCCGGTCTTCTGAAAAACGGGCATGCAGAAAATAAATCCTTTTCGTAACTGAAGATGTGGGTATTGAATACATGCCACTCAGTTAACCTTTTTCCGTTCAAAAAACGCCCCGGGGCCGCCCGAAGGCAACCCCGGGGACTGAAGGGGATCTACGCATCATTCAACATGGCACGCAACTTTCTGGCGATTTTTGGTTTGAGAAGCCGCAATCCGAAGCCCACCACAGCGACATCATAGTAATCGTCGCTGCGGATAATGGCCCCCCAATAGCCATCAGCGAGCCGGTAGAGATAAATCAGCCATGAGTCAACTCGACCATTCAAGCCGGAAATGCCGAGGGTTGCCGGCGTTTCCACGCGTTCTGGCTCCAGATTCAGAATCGTGACGTCGTTATCGAGGAAGGTCCGGTAATCGATTTGCCGTCCACAGGTCGGGCAGCATAAGGTGTGGTCTCGCCGGCGCTCACCCGGCAGGAAAGGCGTGGCAGTTACCATAGGTTCGCCCTCCAAATGAAAACCCCGCACAGCAGCCACACACCAGAAAGGCATGTTTGTGTCCGCTGATCGCGGACGCCGTGCGGGGTTGTTCATTTTTCGGGACATAAAAAACCTTTCTGATTGTGTGGCTACCTAACGATAGCACTCCCGGCCGAAAAAGTCAAGAGTTTTTTCTCTTGTTACGTATTTCGCGCTCAGATCGATTCTAAGCGCATTTCTTCGTTTTCCGGTTAAGGATACCTACTTAACCGGAAAAGTCTCGTTCACGCCCGTCTGGCTTAGCGAGACGGGCAAAATTTTCATTCAGACATCAGTAAGTTCCAATTTCATCTGTCTGGTATGCTTGGCAACACGTTCAACAGCATTCCGGTAAAATTGTTCATCTTTTTCGAATCCGACGAAATTGAACCCCATATCCCAGCAAGCAATAGCGCTTGACCCGCTTCCGAGGTGTGTATCAAGTATCCTCCAACCAGGTTTAGCGAATTTTGTCAGAATCCATTTGTAAAGAGCTACTGGCTTCTGCGTTGGATGGATCCGCTTTTCTTTATGTTCAGTTTCCTTGCAGAAGCCTGACCAGGTGTGTTGGAAAACATAAACTCCATAGCCAAAAGAATGATATGCGATTTCGGCATTACTAAAAACTGGATTATTCTTAATCCAAATAATTCTACCAGGGCCCGGATTAATGTCGAAATAATTGATGCCAAAGATTACTTGGTGTTTGCTTATTCTGAACAGTTC
>WGED01000760.1 GCA_015492915.1 Cyclobacteriaceae bacterium | reverse complement strand
ATTATACCCTTTGAACCTGATGCCGGTAATGCGGACGTAGGGAACAAAATCCCGCCTTCTTCAGAATCTCCGATAATTTCGTGTTTAGGGGTGCCTTAAAATTACGGGCTGAGAACATACCCATATTACCTGAACCGGGTAATGCCGGCGAAGGGAAAAGGCAAAAGGTTTCGGGCAATCCCCTGCCCGGTTTTGTAAAACCTTAAATGTTAAAACCATGAAAAAATTGCTATTTTCTCTCATCATTTCGGGAGTGACGACGGGCATGCTCCATGCCCAGCAGAAATTACACGGCAAAGTTGCAGACAGCGGAACAGGCGATCCGCTGTTTGGAGTAAATGTTTACCTTCCGGAACAAAAAACAGGTACAACGACGGATGAGGATGGTGCTTTTGAAATTGAAAAACCTCCCGTTGGCGCTAAGATTCAATTCAGCTATGTAGGTTATGCCATCGCTACAAAAATTTACAAAGGCGAGGATAATCTGAAAATCAGCCTGTTGCCTTCGGGTAGCCTTGAGGAAATCGTCATCAAATCTGTGCGGGCATCAGACCTGGCGCCGGTGGCCCAGGTGACCATTGACAGGGAAAAAATAGAGAAAATCCATGTCGGTCAGGATGTTGAGTTTATGCTGGAATCCATGACCCCTTCTTTAATCTCGTATTCCGAATCGGGGACTAATTTTTCCAACTACGGCCAGTTCAGGTTACGAGGCATTGACCAGAGTCGCGTCAACATCACCCTCAATGGCGCACCGCTCAACGACATGATTGATCAGGGCGTTTTCTTCTCCAATTTCACCGATTTTTCAAACAGCATCCAGAGCGTACAGGTGCAGCGCGGCGTAGGTACAAGCGCCAACGGGACAGCCTCTTTCGCCGGATCCATCAATTTTGAGTCGGTAAATCTAATGGATGAAAAGCCTTCGGGAGAAGTCGAACTGGTGGGAGGATCGTTTGGTACTTATCGTGGCAGCCTGGCAGCTAAAACAGGCCTGATGAAAAACAAAATGGCTTTTTACAGCAGGTTTTCCACTTTTCACTCCGACGGTTATCGCTATAATACGAGCACTGATTCATATTCCTTTTATGCTTCAGGCGGATATTTTGGAGAAAAAGATTTGTTGAAATTCACGGCATTTATAGGCCGATCAAAAAACGGACTGGCATATTCACCTGTTGCCATCAGTGATATCCGGAACGATCCGAGAACGAATTATCTGAATGAAAACGATGTTGATGATTTCGGGCAATGGTTCGCCCAATTGCACCACACGCACCTTTTTAATGCCAATACATCGCTTGTCTCTTCTGTTTATTATGGAGGTGCGGGAGGCGATTTTCCTTACACCTATACAGATAATAACGGCGACCTGGCCCAGATTAATTATCCGCTTTTCAATGATCATATTGGCATTATGTCCAATATAAACAGGACAAGCAAGGATAATAAATTTTCTCTGTCTGCCGGGATTCATGCCTACACTTTTTTAAGGCGCAATGAAGAATCCGACATGCCGGATAAGAAAAACCCTTATTATGTCGAGCATTCGCGAAAAGACGAATTCAGTGCTTACGCGAAAGCAGAATATCTGTTAGGCAAGCTCAGGCTGTTTGGCGATCTGCAATTCAGAACATTGAAATTATCTATTAATCCCGACAACACACTATTACCTGACGAAGACATCATCACCAAAAACTGGTCATTCCTCAATCCCCGGATAGGTATGACTTTCGAAATGAACGAAAAACAACAGTTTTATGCCTCTTACGGCTATACAGGCAGAGAACCAACCAAAATAGATCTGTTTGGGGGATTCAGTCTGAACCCGTCAAACCTGCCAAGTGTAAAAAGTGATGACGTAAGGCCCGAATATGTCAATGATGTGGAAGCAGGGTTGCTTTTCCGATACCCTGATTTTCATGGGCAACTGAACTTTTTCTATATGATGTTCAGAGATGAAATAGCCCCGATCGGCGCCTATGTTCCGGAGGGCTTTCTGCAATTGAGAAAAAATATTCCGAGTAGCTTCA
The DNA here is from genome assembly GCA_015492915.1 of Cyclobacteriaceae bacterium. GTDB lineage: Bacteria > Bacteroidota > Bacteroidia > Cytophagales > Cyclobacteriaceae > JAAUQL01. The sequence goes on along the minus strand of WGED01000760.1, from coordinate 1,086 downwards.
GAAGAGGGATAGAACTTGATTTCAACTGGAATATCCTGAAGGATCTGGTGTTTACAGGCGATTTCACCTACATGGATAGCAGGATAAAAGAATACAAACCGGAAGAAGATCCGAATGTCTATGAAAATGTAAAGCCTGCCCTCAGTCCCGAAGTCATCACACAAGGAGCATTGAGTTATCAGGCTTTGTCATGGCTTGGTGTATCGCTGTCGGGCAGGTATGTGAGCAGTTCATACCAGGAGCCGACCAATGATGCGCGGTTTGTCATGCCGTCATTTTTTGTCGCCAATATGGGTGTGTCCTTTAAGTTTGGCAAGACACACAGTTTTGATGTGTATTTCAATAATATTTTCGACAAGCAATATTTTACTTATGGTGCTCCTGTCGATCAGGATTGGGATGGCAACTTCGATGAGCCGGGCTATTTTGTTCAACCACCGAGAAATCTGTATGGCAAGCTGGTTTTGAGGTTCTGATGATTTAAAAAATCGTCATTTTCTCATAACAATTCCATTATCAGATAAAGGGGGGCAGCAGTAAAAACTCACGGTCTATATGAAAAAACGGACATTTTCAATCTGCTGAATGCTGCCAGCGATTGTATCGCAACCGTTCTTCGCGCCACAGGTTTTTAGGAGGCTTTTCCTCGGCCGGGTGCCCGACACCGATAAGGGCAAAGGGAATAATATCGTGCGGCACATTCAGCATTTCACCGATTTTGTTCACACGTTCTTCTCTCGGATATACGCCGATCCACACACCACCGTATCCCTGGTCTGCAATTTCGACGAGTATATTTTCTGTTGCAGCCGAACAATCCTGCACCCAATAGCCTGTATACTTTTCCAGTGACGGATCGCCGCATACCAGAATAGCTGCCGGTGCATGCCTGAGCATTTTGGCATGAGGATGAAAATTGGCAATTTCATGGAGCAACGTTTTATCATTGATAATAACAAAATGCCAGGGCTGTTCATTTCCTGCGGAAGGGGCATTCATCCCGGCTTTGATAAAGCTGCGTATCGTTTCGTCAGATATGGGCTCATCCGTGTATTTCCTGATGCTTCGGCGTTTGTATATGGCATT
>WGED01000759.1 GCA_015492915.1 Cyclobacteriaceae bacterium | reverse complement strand
GGGTTATGCGACCTGAAAGCATTTAGTGAACCCTTGAAAGCCTGTGAATTCCCGGGGTGGTAAAAATCATGAAATTTTCATGAAAACACTGCCTTTCGGGCGGGGTGAACCGGGAGGATTAATTTCTGATTATCAATAAATTACAAACCGGATAAAAAAATCAGACAATTGATAAGCGTGAAAAATGAACCTTTTTCTTAAAAAATTTTCAGGATGTGGGGAACTATTTGAATTATATAAGCATTTATAGTATTGGTTAATAATTGGTTCATGGTTGTTAGGTTGTAAGCTATAAGTTTTTGGTTTCAACAAAAAGCGCCACCTGACGGTGGCGCTTTTGTTTTACAACTCTTTCTTCAGATACTTCCCCGTGTAGCTTCTTTTTTCCCTCACCACTGCTTCGGGCGGTCCCGCACACACGATCTCTCCTCCGTCTTCCCCTCCTTCGGGCCCCAGATCGATAATGTAGTCAGCCACTTTGATGACATCGAGATTGTGTTCTATGATCAGCACGGTATTTCCCCTGTCCACCAGCACGTTGAGCACATTGAGCAAGTGCTGAATGTCCTGAAAATGCAGGCCGGTGGTCGGCTCATCGAGGATATACAAAGTCTTGCCGGTATCGCGTTTCGATAGCTCCGCAGCCAGCTTTACGCGCTGCGCCTCGCCACCTGACAGGGTGGTAGCATGTTGCCCGAGGGTGATGTAGCCAAGGCCCACATCGTTCAACACCTTGAGCTTCCTGTAAATTTTCGGTTGATTCTCAAAGAATTCAACGGCCTGCTCCACCGTCATTTCGAGCACATCGGATATGGATTTTCCTTTAAATCGAACTTCAAGCGTTTCCCTGTTGTAGCGCTTGCCTTTGCAGGTCTCGCACGGTACATGGACATTGGGTAAAAAATCCATCTCGATCAGCTTGAGGCCCGCTCCCTCGCAGGTCTCACACCTTCCGCCTTTTACATTAAAAGAGAATCTTCCCGGTTTGTAACCCCTGATTTTTGCCTCAGACAAACCGGCAAATAACTGACGGATCTCTGTAAAAACACCTGTGTATGTAGCCGGATTGGAACGGGGCGTCCTGCCGATGGGCGACTGATCTACCTCAACCACTTTATCGAGATATTCCAGCCCTTTTATCGATTCATAGTCGAGTGGTTTTCTTCTTGATCTGTAAAAATGCTGGTTAAGTATGGGGAAGAGCGTGTCATGAATAAGTGTCGATTTTCCACTTCCCGACACGCCGGTCACACAAGTCATAGTGCCGAGGGGCAGCCTGAGGGTTACTTTTTTGAGGTTATTCCCTGTGGCGCCCGACAATTCAAGCCATTTGCCGTTCGGATGACGGCGCTGCTGTGGTACATCGATCTTCAGTTTGTTTTTGAGAAAACCGGCTGTGAGACTTCCCCGCTTCAGGAATTCTTTCGGCGGTCCTTCGGCCACGATATGCCCGCCGTGCACCCCCGCTCCCGGACCAATGTCGAGGATAAAATCAGAGGCCACCATCATCTCTTTATCATGCTCCACCACGATAACCGAGTTGCCGAGGTCGCGAAGATCCTTGAGTGCTTTGATGAGTCTGTGATTGTCGCGCTGATGCAGGCCGATACTCGGCTCATCGAGAATGTACAGCACGCCAACGAGCTGGGTGCCAATCTGTGTCGCCAGCCTGATTCGTTGCGCCTCACCACCCGAGAGGGTTTTGAGCGGCCTGTTCAGATGCAGGTAATTAAGACCGACTTCCAACAGAAATCGAATGCGCTTTCTTAATTCTTTCAGTATCTCAGCCGCGATTCTTTTTTGCTTGTCAGTGAGCTTTTCTTCGATATTTTCAAACCACTCCCCAAGATGGTGTATGTCCATACCGGCCAGTTCGGCGATATTTTTACCGGCCACCTTATAACTGAGCGCTTCTTTTTTGAGCCTCGCCCCACGACATTCAGGGCATTCCTGCACTACCATAAACTCACGCACCCAGTCACGGGTTTTTTCGGTGCCCTGTTCTTTTTGTTTTTCCAGAAAATTAACAATTCCCTCAAATTTGACATTCCAATCCGTACCCGGGTATTTGACCGAGGGAATGGCAACCGGCTCTTTATCGCCGTAAAGCAAAATGTCGATTACTTCCTCAGAAATCTTGTTGATGGGAGTCGAAAGGTCTGCTCCATATCGCTTGAGAATTGCCTGAATTTGCTTAAAAATCCATATGTCACGGTATTCTCCCAAAGGGGCAATTCCTCCCCGCGAAATGCTCAGCGAAGGATCGGGGATCACGGATTCTTTGGTGATCTTCTCAATCGTTCCTAATCCATGGCAAACGGGGCAGGCGCCATAGGGCGAATTGAAGGAGAAGGTATTCGGTGCGGGATCGTCATAGGCCAGTCCGCTTTCTGGATCCATCAGGTGTTTGGAAAAATGATGCACTTTGCCTTCCTCATCCAGCACCATCATCACGCCTTTGCCTTGCTGCAAGGCAGTTTTGACAGACTGTGCAATGCGGTATTTTTCGCTGTCAAGCACCTTGATCCGGTCAATAACAATCTCAATGTCATGAGTTTTGTAGCGGTCAACCTGCATTTTCGGTACAATATCCATCAGCTCTCCATCGATACGTACTTTTGTATAGCCCGATTTTCTGATCTGTACAAAAAGTTCGCGATAGTGCCCTTTGCGGCCTTTGACGACGGGGGCTAGCAATATGAGTTTTTTATGTAAATAGTGCTGCACGATGTGCATGATGATCTGATCCTCCGTCTGGCGTACCATCTTGTTTCCCGTAAGGTAGGAATACGCCTCGCCGGCGCGGGCATACAAAAGCCTCAGAAAATCATAGATCTCCGTCACGGTGCCTACCGTGGATCGGGGATTGCGCGAAATAGTCTTTTGCTCGATGGAGATGACAGGGCTCAGGCCTTCAATCTTATCTACATCAGGCCTTTCCATGTTACCGATGAAGGAGCGGGCATAGGCCGAAAAGCTCTCCATGTACCGTCGCTGCCCTTCGGCATAGATGGTATCGAAAGCCAGGGAGGATTTGCCGCTGCCGCTGATGCCCGTGATCACAACCAGCTTGTTGCGTGGTATCATCACATTGATATCCTTCAGGTTGTGTTCGCGGGCGCCGTAAACCTCGATATTCTCAAATCCGGTATGGTCTCCAGAGCTCTCCATTACTTTTCAACTCAATAAAGATATCGTCTCACAGAATCCGCAACATCAATACTATCTTCCATAACCTGCATTGAATCTTCCAGAATAATTGACAGCGTGTCAGCTACCTCCAATGTATCCGATTGTATTATTTTCTCGGGTTTATCAACCGGAATTTCAATGATATAGGATTTTCCTCTCTTTACTGTCAGGGTGTTCTTTCTCAGCCAGGGGTTATAACGTTTTAATATTTTGTAATTGATATTTTTTTCAAAAGCCCAGTCCCTGAGGTTGTGGATCGTGTTTTTCACTTTTATCCTTTTCAGTTTTTCCTTTTTGTAAAGATTCTTTTCTGAAATGTTAAATCCGTATTTGGAGGGGTTTTCAAAGATCATTTTCACGGCAATAGCCCTGAACACATAGCGCGACGTCTCCTCGCCCAGCAGCAGGTCGTAGTAGGAAGTAACTCCCTGCTTTTGCATAGCCCTTGCCAGTCCGCGCCGGCCGATATTGTATGAGGCCGCAGCATTGGCCCACGAGCCGAATTTATCATGAGCCTTCTTCAGATATCTGCCAGCAGCTTCCGTGGATCTCAATGGATTATAGCGTTCATCCACTTCGCTGGTTACTTCAAGCTCATAATCCTTCGCGGTGCCTTTCAGTAGTTGCCAAAACCCGGCAGCATGACTGGGTGATACTTTATTCTGCAGATCGCTTTCAATCACTGCCAGATATTTCAGATCGGCCGGTACGCCATGTGCTTTAAGAATTTTCTCCATTTGCGGAAGCCAGCGATGTCCGCGCTTCAATAAAAAAATGGTGTTGGAGTGCCAAAACGTATTTACATGCAGCTCACGGTCGAGCCGCTCATATACATCAGGAATTTCAAGCGGCACGCGCTCACCGGCAAAAAATACCGTGTCGGGAATTTCCAGCTCCGGCACACCATAGGTGACAATAATCTCATTTTTCTGGTACGGCCTGGGATGAATTAAGTCACGATAGAGCAACCATGCAATGATGACCGCCAGTAATAAAAAAATGACAATATTCGTTTTGTTTCTCAAAACTCGAAGTTTGGCGATAATAAAAATTGTGCATAAAATTCTTCAATGATATCTACAGCATCCTGCGCGCTGTCTACGATGTGGAACAGCTCGAAATCATCTTCACTGATGTTGCCCTCTACTTTGTACACGATGTCTTCGAGCCATTTTATCATGCCGCCCCAAAATTCCTTGCCCACCAAAACTATGGGAAAACGACCGATTTTATGCGTTTGCATCAGGGTGATAGCCTCGAATATCTCATCGAAAGTACCGAACCCTCCCGGCATACCGATGAAACCCTGCGAGTAGCGGACGAACATCACCTTGCGGACAAAGAAATAATCGAAAGTGATGAGTTTGTCCTGATCGATGTAGATATTACTGGCCTGCTCATGCGGCAGGATGATATTAAGACCCACGGATTTACCGCCCGCTTTTCTGGCTCCCTTGTTGGCCGCTTCCATTATGCCCGGACCACCACCGGTAATGATGCCGTAGCCTTGCTCCGTGAGGCTGGCCGCAATTTCCTCGGCCATTTTGTAATATTTATTGTCCGGATCTGTTCGTGCAGAACCGAAAATTGAGACGCAGGGACCTATCGATGCGAGCTTTTCAAAACCCGAGACAAACTCGCCCATAATTTTGAAAATAGCCCATGAGTCATTGGATTTTATTTCATTCCAGTCTTTGGCTTTAAATGCCTGTCTTATTTTTCTTTCTTCGTCCGGTGTCAGTTCCTGACGATTATTGTTTCCATTGTTTTGATCTTTCATAATCGGATATTCATAGGTTAACAAATTTTTAAAGTCAAAAGATTTGCAATTTCACGTTTCCCGCGAAATACGCAAATATGCGTTATGGAAAATGATCTGATTTTCATAACAGGTCTTTCAGGGCATCCTCGAGATTTTTATATTTAAAACGAAAACCCGCTTCTATGATCTTCCTGCACGACACCCTGTTTCCTCCCGCCACAGCCTCGGCCATCTCTCCGAGCATGAGCCTCAGTGCAACTTTCGGGGTGTTGGGAAGAAAATACGGCATGCCTGTAGTGCGGGCCAGGATTTTCAGAAACTCCCTGTTGGTAACGGGATTAGGTGCTACGGCATTGTACGCACCGGTTACTGTTTCATCGCTGACGGTCATCACGAACATCTCAGTCAGGTCATCGATGTGAATCCAGCTCATGAATTGCCGGCCCGTGCCGAAAGCCGAACTCAACCCAAGCCTGGCAAATGGCAGCAATTTTTTCAGCAAACCACCCTCCTTGCTCAGCACCAACCCTATTCTCAGCTTCACAACCCTGATTTTCAGTTCCGAAAAGGCATCAGCCGTCGCTTCCCATTGTCGTGTCAAAATTGCCAAAAAGTCATGGCTGTCCGCCGGATGGTCTTCCGTAATCAGTTCATCACCTGTATCGTAACCATATATCCCGATGGCCGAGGCCGAAATAAAAGCCTTAACCTCATGACGTCTCGATGATAAATGATCATAAATCAGGCGGGCTCCCATGATGCGGCTGTCAGCCAGCTCCTTCTTCCTTTTAGCTGTCCACCGCTTTTCGGCAATGTTGGCGCCCGCCAGATGTATGACCGCATTGACTCCGTCAAAAGTTCCTTCTTCAATGAAATCCTTATCAATATCCCATATAAATGTTGTATATGGCAATCCGGCTTTTTTCATTCTGCTGAGGTGTACAACTTCGTGGCTATTTTCTTCCAGCCTTTTTGATAAGGCCATACCGATAAGTCCGCTGCCGCCTGTAATCAATACTTTTGATCCCATAGCAAGAATATAAACAAAATTCAGGGATAAAGTTTTGCCGGAAGGCATAAAAAAACCGCCTTGAAGCGGTTATGGCTTAAAGTAATTCCTGACTTTTATCTGGCGGAAACCCTGACATCTTTCATGTCTCCTATTGAATAGTCGATCATATAAGCCAATTGCCCGGCAGCATCATAGTGTCGCCACCTGCCGTCTCTGACGCCATAGTTGTATATGGCTTCGCCGGTTTTGACGCCCTCCGAAGTCCAGCTTATCCATTTACCGTGCTTCTGCCCGTCGTGATAATTGCCCTTTTCGATCATATTTCCATTCGAATCATAGGCTGCATATTCGCCTTCAAGCACTCCGTTTTTGTAATGAAAAACTTTCTTGGCCTTGTGCCCATGAGAAATCACCAAATATTTTCCGTTGATCAAATTACCTGATTTGTCATAGGCTATACCGTTTTTTTTGATAATACCCTGTGGATAGGCAATGAACGAAAACAGTAAAAACAACCCTGAAAATAAAAAAGCCTTAGTCATGATGTTATTCAAATGTTAACCCTGCGACACAAAGTTAACAATTTGTTAACATAAAACCAGCTTTACATTCAATAAGGCTCTGTTTAGATGAAAAAACACTTCTCCCGCTGTGACAAAATACAAACTGCCGGCATCCCTGACTTTAACAGCAGTAGCCGGCAGTTATCATGGTTCAGGTTGAACGCAAGTATTAAAAATTGAATTTATACGACAATGCGAAGGCCCGACCGGGATTGAACAAGGAAAAAGTCCTGTCCGCTGCACCGAATGATTCATAAACTTCCTTCCTCTCCGAATCGAGGATATTAGTGATTCTGAAACCAATGCGTGAATTACCCAGATCTTTATAAATATTGAAATTAAGGCTGTGAAAGGGAACGGTATAGATATCGGGCCACCTGCCCGACCCGATCACCGACAATGTTTTGCCCTGCACATTGTAGGAAATGTTGGCGTTCCAGGTTTTGCCTTTGTCCTGCCAGTTGATAAAAGCATTGATCATCCACGGCGCCTGGCCTACCATATTGCGGGTGTCCTGGATACGTTCTCCGGTTCTCGCCCATATTTCGCGGTTCTCTTTTTCGGTGATCACATTACCCTGTGCATCCTCGTTTACAACGATATCATTCATGTCGATACCCGATTTTATAAGAGAGAAGTTTGACCCAATTAAAACACCCCTGAAAAGTTCCTTTCTCACTTCTGCCTCAATGCCGTACACGAAGCTTTTTCCGGCATTTTGCCAAGTAAGTTGATCGGGAGCCGTCTGAAAAGCTACTTTTTCAATATGTCCGTCAAAATTCTTGTAAAAGAGTGCGAAAGAAGCCATTTCGCCATGACCAAAGTAGTATTCCCACCTAAGGTCGTAATTAAATATGTCTGTCTGTCGTAAATCAAGGTTGCCGATCGTGGTCCTGTCGCTTATCGGATCGTAGATCTGCGCATTGGATTTTTCCTTGAAGGACGGCCTGGCAAGTGTCTTATTAAAAGACCCCCTCACATTCATGTTTTCATTCAGCTCATACACAAGATTGACCGACGGCAGCCAGTTGAGTTCATCGAGTGTCAACGTGCCGATCATTTCGTTACCGCGCTGATCGCGTCCCGTATAGTACATTTGAAATATCTCGGCACGGACTCCGACTATGGCGCGCAGCTTATTGCCCAGATATTGCTCTGCCATCATATACATGCCGTAATTATTCGACTCCGCATTATAGGCATTGACGGCATTCTCCTTTTCACTGCTTCTCGAAACGATGTATGTGCCTTCATTTTTTTCAATGGTCCAGATGTTAGCGGGCTGAAAATAATCGTCCGGGTTTGGTGAAACCATCATATTTCCCCTGTTTTTTAATCGAAACGAATAATTCAATACGCTGAAATCCCGCTGTTTCATTAAGGCAAGACCACCGGCTTTCAGCATATTATGCTCTCCGTACTTATAACTTATGTCCACTTTTAAACTCTCATTCCATTCATCCATATCACGCCAGAAACGGTTAATCCCGGCCCCGACGCCTGTATTGAGTGAATAGCGATAATCGGATCCTTCCCCGCCAGGGTTATCAAGAGGTATTCGTTCGATCCTGGTGCTCCGGAAATCGGGTTCATAAATACGCGCATAAGTCATAGAGCCTTTCCACTCCAAGTCAATCCCTTTGAAATGATGCTGACCGCTTATGATCCCTGAACTGACCTGCCGTTGTGTCCACGTCAGGATATCGTCAACCAAAGTAGAAGGGTTGTCTTCCAGATCTGTCGTGGTTCTGTCGGTTGATTTTGAAATACCGTTTTGATTGTGCATAAAAACCATGGAAAAACTGTGATTTTGGTATTTCAACGCACCGGACAGCAATACATTCCATAATACATCATTTCCCGCTACAGGCCCCCGTCGTATTTTATAGCCGTCGAGGTCGGTGACTGCGGGGTCGGTATTTTTGATGTATTCGCCAAACTCCGTGTCATTGTAGAGTTCAGTCCTGTTTTTGTAGCCCAGCACGATATTATACCCCCATGTCGCCCTGGCGCGATTGATCTGGTTGCCATGCATGAAATTAAAAGAGTAATTCATGAAACTGCTCTTATTTTTCACACCCATTTCAGGACTGAAAGTCCTTGTAATATCCTCCACAATGAAGCCGGTTGGGGATGAGATGTCCGGGATATCGAGACTTTTTCTGAACGGAAGATTTCGCACGCCGTTGTCGAAACCGATAAAATCCGTAGCACTGCCTCCATACGAGATGAAATCATTCTTGAAATGCATATCCGGATTGAACTCCGTTTCCAATGATATGGACGTGGTTTTTTGCTCGGGGAAATCTTTCGTCTCGATGTTTATCATCCCGCCTGTAAAATCACCCTGGAGGTCGGGAGTAAACGTTTTGAATACCATTACATTTTCTATGCTTCCTGTCGGAAAGATGTCCATCTGCACTGTATTGTGATCGGGATCGAGACCCGGCAGCATCATGCCGTTCAGGGTTGTTTTGGTGTAGCGGTCGCCCAAGCCCCGCACATAAACATATTTGCCCCCTTCCACCGATACACCCGTCACGCGTTTCATGGCATCACCCAGATCACTGTCGCCAAGCTTTCTGAATGCCTGTGAGGAAATGCCGTTTACTACATTGGGAGACTTTTTCTGAATCGCCAGGAGCGCATTGTCGTTGTCCTTAACATAATCCGCGGTTATCACGATCTCCTCAAGTTCCGCCACTTCACTTGAGAGCGTCAGGTCAAGCATTGTGACTTCCCCGGGTTTTATGACGACATCATTAACAGTTTGCGTCTGGTACGACACGAACTGAACGATAATTGTGTGTTGTCCGGGGTCGAGCATCAGCGAATAATTGCCGTCAAAATCAGCCACGGCGCCTATCGAAGTGCCTTGTTTATACACGGTGGCGCCGATGAGCCCTTCGCCGGTTTCTCCGTCGGTGATGGTGCCCCGGAGAAATCCTTTTTGCCCCAGAGCAACGAGGCTCGACAATATCAACACACTGAATAATAGTCCTTTTTTCATAGAATAGAATTTTATCATAGTTTCAACTCTTGAGATTTTGGGGTTAATTATGAAGCTTTTATAGTGCTAATCCGGCCTTTTTGGTCATAGTCCAGTCAAACACACTCGGGTCTGCCCCGCCGGCTGTATCCGATGAAGGCGGCATGGCTGCTTCTGCCGCAGCCTGTTCCGCATCCGTCACGTTGCATGTTTGTGATTTCGTGTAAACCTTAACACCGTCATATTTTATTTCATTGAAAATCAACACGGGAGATGTGCCGGTGAGATGCGTGAATGCATCTTCTTTCGGGTCGCAGGTGTCGGTATAGCTTGCCCTGAACTTTATTACGGCAGCGCTGTATCCTTTGAAAACAACATTTGAAATATTGCCCTGTGCTTTGGCTTTGAAATCAGCCGGAGTGCCTTCCTGCCCATCATTGACTACCGTACCGTTTTTAAGTGTAAATAATCCATTGATATGAGTAGTGCCTTCCGGACCGTCGATCTCAAGTCCTTCATCCGTATCGACGCCAACACCATGAAAAATCATGAAATTCTCAATGGTTCCGGCATAATTCTGATCTATATCCAGCCCGTCATCTCCCTGCCATGTCACCATCACATTTTTCATGTTTGCCGTACCCCCAAAGAATTCGATCCCATCATCGAGTGTGGCAAAAATTTCAATGTTTTCAATAATGGTTCCGTTGCCTACCCCACCGAGCGTCAGTCCGTTTATTTCATTTCCTGCCCCGATGGAGATGCCACCGTGACGGATTGAAACGTACCTGAGAATGCCTGAATTATCATCTGGCCGGTCACCTCCGTATTTCGCATAAGGCTCATCGGCAGGAAGCCCTTCGATACTCGATTCCGTATCACCGTCACCGGCTGACACTGGCGCCTTGCCGAGAATGATCAGTCCGCCCCATTTCTCATTGTCCTCTTTTGTCAGATTGGTGCCTGCTGTTTCACCGACTTGTATGTTATCAAGAATGGATGTAAAAACTATCGGTTTGTCGGCTGTTCCTTCAGCATTGATCTTTGCCCCTCTGGATATGATCAATGCGGATGCGTTGGTGCCGGCCCCTTCACGGCCCTTGATGATGGTTCCCGGTTCGATAGTCAGTGTAGTACCGGCATCAATAATGACGCGTCCCTGAAGTTCCCATATTCTGTCGGAAGTAAGTGTCGAATCATCCTTGATAATACCAGCAAGCACTACGTTGGCAGGGCGGCCTGTCACTTCCACGGTGGCAGCGCCTGAAGCGGTCTGGAAAAATTTATCTGCGACAGTGAGTTGCAAATTATCAACCCCGCCACCGGTTGCGGTATATTTTACCGTTACTTCTCCGGAAGTAGCTCCCTGAGAGGGTTCTCTTCTTATCTCCAGGATGGCGCCCGAAGAGGAGGCGGGAGCAGCATTTTTGTAACCTCCCGGCACTGTTACTGAAAAGGAAATATCTGCTGTGCTGCCAGTTTCGATGGTGATAATACCCGAAGGCCCGGTGACCTGTGGCGCCGGGGCGCCACCCTCATCCTTATTACATGATGATAAAACAAAAAGCAATGATGCGAAAAGGGTAAAAAGATAATGGTTAATTTTTTTCATGGTTCAGTTGTTTAATAAATGATCATAATTCAAATCATCGCAAAGGTGTGAACCTAAGTTTAACCTATCGCACCGGGAATTTTATTAAACTGTTAAAATGCGGGGGGTTGAGGTTAAGGAAATATTAGAGGAAGGATATGCTGTTAATGAAAATTTAACAAAACCGTTTCCGGTGTTTCGTTTATCAACCACCGAAAAAGCGTCAGGGATTTACGGGAAGATACACCAGCGGGTCAATGCTTTCTTTCACTAAAGTATTGCTGAACAGCTTTTTTATTCGTCCTGCTTACGGGCAGGTTTTTATCCCCCACTTCTACATATTCGGAAGAAATAAAGGATACGGCGTCGGAGTTTACAATAAACGACCTGTGGATCCGCACAAAATGACCTGGCAGCCGGCTCCCGATATGACTGATTTTTTCTTTTGTGATGATGGCCGGCCCGTTGTGGAGATGAATTTTGACATAATCGGCCAGGCTCTCGATCCAGGTGATAT
>WGED01000758.1 GCA_015492915.1 Cyclobacteriaceae bacterium | reverse complement strand
CGAAATGCCGGTAAGTATCGAGTGCGACAATGTATTCAAGCTGCTGAAGGGTCATATAGATTTCGTTTATGCAAATATAGAAAATATCAATTTGATTTATTGAAAAAGTTGAGCGTAATTTGTCTTAACAAAAATTTTAAAACTAAATATTATGGAAACATTAGAAGTGAAAGAATCATATGCAATGCCCAGAATCGGGGATCAGGCCCCGGATTTTGAGGCGGCAACTACTAAAGGCCACATCAGATTTTCAGACTTCGCCACAGACAAGTGGGTGCTGCTTTTTTCCCATCCAGCCGATTTTACGCCGGTTTGTACTACGGAGATGAGCGGATTTGCGCAGAGAAAAGCGGAGTTTGATGCATTGAATACAGAATTGATGGGCTTGAGCATCGACAGTATACATTCTCACCTCGCGTGGGTAAACAATGTAAAAGAAAAAACAGGCGTTTATTTTGATTTCCCCATCATTGCCGATATCGACATGAAGGTGGCAAAGTTGTACGGAATGCTGCAGCCAAACGAGAGCGCCACTGCTGCGGTAAGGGCTGTCTTTTTCATCGACCCTTCCAAAAAGATACGCCTTATTATGTACTATCCTCTGAATGTCGGAAGAAACATGGATGAGATATTGCGTGCTCTCAAGGCACTGCAGGTCTCGGACGAGCATAGTGTGGCCTTGCCGCTCAACTGGAGAGAAGGAGATAAAGTTATCATTCCTCCGCCAAAGACACTGACAGAGATGGACGATCGACTTAATGATGACTCGTGTGAGAGAATCGATTTTTATCTCTGTAAAAAGGAACTTAATGTTTAAATTTAATTCGGGAAAGGTCAGGGAGACCAATCCTGTTTCAACAAATTTTATGTAACTAAAAAATAAATGATATGAACAAGATAGGATTAGATCAGAACAAAGCACAGGAACTGGCCGTGCAACTCAATGATTTGCTGGCCAACTACCAGGTGTTCTATATGAACGTAAGAGGATTTCACTGGAATATAAAAGGTGATAAGTTCTTCGAGCTGCATCTCAAATTTGAAGAGCTCTATGACGATTTGATAATAAAGATCGATGAGATTGCGGAGAGGGTATTGACACTCGGCGAAACGCCCCTGCACTCATTCACCGATTATCTGAGGCAGTCGGCGGTAGAGGAAGTGAAAGATATGAGTGATGGTCATGCGTCGGTACAGTCGATTCTCAATAGTTTTGAGATTTTGATAACCAAGCAGCGCCAGATACTTAATTTGTCGGATGATGCGGGCGATGAAGGCACGAACGCATTGATGAGCGACTACATCCGGGAGCAGGAAAAGCTGGTGTGGATGTACTCTGCCTTCCTCGCAAAATAGAGTTAAAAAATCACTAAAATCCCATAAAGCTGCTTCGGCAGCTTTTTTTAATGCCATGAAAAACGGATGATTTTTTGTTTGGATTTTGTTGAAACGGCATACAAAGAAAAAAGGCAGACACAGCATAAAACTGTATCTGCCTTTATTTTGGGCTCCCCAGGTTGGGCTCGAACCAACGACCCCCTGATTAACAGTCAGGTGCTCTAACCAACTGAGCTACTGAGGAATGTTTCTCACTCTGAAAAACGGATTGCAATATTAGTTTGTTGCTTTTAAATATGCAACATGCCAACAATAATTTTTCATCCGCAAAGGACATAAAATGAAATAAAGATCAATTTATTAACTACCAGCTCAGTGCAGGCATTATTTACGATTTATACGACAAAATTTGAAGTGGACGGGATAGATAAAACCTGCCGTGTTTTTATTGCGGTTTAAGGGATTTGGATAGTTACCATGGCTAAGATTGTCCTGTGAAAAATCGTTGAATTTTCAATGTTTGCTTAGTAAAAAATGAGAATTAACCTTAGTTTTGCAGCGATTAAAAATTTGTCGTAAAATTTATAAAATAATATGTCTACCAAAGGAAAAGTAGCTCAGGTTATCGGACCTGTTGTCGATGTGAGTTTTGATGACATTGAGGATATTCCAAAAATATATGATGCACTTGAAGTGACCAGGCCCGACGGGCATGTCGTGGTGCTTGAGTGCCAGCAACACCTAGGTGAAGACCGCGTCAGAACAATCGCGATGGATGGTACCGAAGGATTGAAGCGGGGAATGGAAGTAATTGCTACCGGTGCTCCGATCAAAATGCCGACAGGTGAGGATATTAAAGGGAGATTGTTCAATGTGGTTGGTCAGGCTATCGACGGCATCCCCCAGCCAAAAGCTACGGGAGCATTACCCATTCACAGAATGCCGCCTAAGTATGAAGATCTCTCAACGACCTCAGAAGTTTTTTATACGGGGATCAAGGTTATCGATTTGCTTGAGCCATATGTAAAAGGAGGTAAGATCGGGCTCTTCGGCGGCGCGGGTGTCGGCAAAACCGTGCTGATTATGGAATTGATCAATAACATCGCCAAAGCGTATTCAGGCTTATCGGTATTTGCCGGCGTGGGAGAGAGGACAAGGGAAGGTAACGACCTGCTGAGGGAGATGATCGAATCGGGTGTTATCAAATACGGAGAGGAGTTTGTGAAAGCCATGGAGCAAGGCAAATGGGACCTCGACAAAGTGGATAAAAAAGCGCTTGGGGAGTCACAGGCTACTTTGGTATTCGGACAGATGAATGAGCCTCCGGGAGCGCGTGCCAGGGTGGCGCTTTCAGGCCTCACAGTAGCTGAGTACTTCCGCGATGGTGACGGTAAGGGCAAAGGCAATGACATTTTGTTATTTATTGATAATATATTCAGGTTTACCCAGGCGGGATCGGAAGTTTCCGCCCTGCTCGGCAGGATGCCGTCAGCGGTGGGGTATCAGCCTACCCTCTCGACGGAGATGGGCGAGATGCAGGAGCGGATCACCTCGACAAAGAGGGGATCCATCACCTCGGTACAAGCCGTTTATGTACCTGCGGATGACCTGACGGACCCTGCACCTGCCACAACGTTTTCACACCTCGATGCTACGACGGTACTTTCGAGAAAGATTGCGGAATTGGGTATCTACCCCGCTGTGGACCCCCTCGATTCAACTTCGCGCATTTTGCACCCGGATATTATCGGAGAAGAGCATTACAACACGGCACAGCGTGTGAAGGAGATCATCCAGCGCTATACGGAATTGCAGGACATCATCGCCATTCTCGGTATGGAAGAATTATCAGATGAGGATAAGCTGGTAGTACATCGTGCCAGAAGGGTACAGCGATTCCTTTCACAGCCGTTCCATGTGGCGGAGGCCTTTACCGGCCTGAAAGGTGTGCTGGTTGATATCAAAGATTGTATCAAAGGCTTTAACATGATCCTCGACGGTGAGTTGGATCACTTGCCCGAAGCAGCTTTCAACCTCGTGGGTACTATAGAAGAAGCCATAGAAAAAGGCGAAAAACTCATGGCTGAAGCCAAAAGCGAATAAATTCATGGCATTACATTTGGAGATCATCACACCGGATAAGAAGATTTTTGAAGGCGACGTGGAATCGGCAACTTTTCCGGGGGCAAAAAGTCCGTTTCAGGTGCTGACCAACCACGCGCCCATCATCAGTTCCCTGACAAAGGGAAGAGTGATCGTGAAAACGAAGGGTCAGACGGCTGAGTGGATGGTGAATGGGGGTGTGGTAGAAGTGTTGGATAACAATATCATTTTGCTTGCCGAAGAGATAATCGAAAAAGAATAAATTAACCACAATCTCATAGAAAAAGCTGCTCTTTCGGGCAGCTTTTTTTGTATCAGTTCAGCACTTCCTTCAATACGGGGATTGATTTGAATTCTTTGATTGAGTCGTAATGATACCGAAGGTAATCAATGATAAGCAAGAGCATTTCATTCCTTGTTTCTTTGTCCAGCCTGATATGTTCCTGATATCCGGAATTCATGAGGGCTGTCAATTTCCGGCCAAATGAAGGATCATAAATCTTTACATGCCCGACCTCTTTCATCATCTCCCGGGCCGATAGAGGCCTGATTCCCAGATGGTCCGCAAGCGACAGCATGAATTGCAAGTGAAAATTTCCATATCGTCCTGCCATGCCGTCGAGCATTTTTATCGAGTTTTCAATGAATGAAAAAAGAGCAATATTTTCATGCTCCTCGTGTAATACCTGATTGAGAAGCTCAGTGAGAAACAAGGCTATCGATGTCTTTCCGATATCGAAGGGAATGGTTTGAAGGCTGTACCTGCTGCGTATTTCACTGATCCGGTGGATCGATTTCTTTTTGTTGTGATACACAACCAGATCCAGCACCGATAGCGGTTGAAAAAGGGCGATGCTTGTTTTGGCTTTGTTGCTTCGCACGCCGTTTACTATATAGGATTGGATTCCGAAGGCTTCTGTAAATATTTTGGCGATAATGGAAGTTTCGCGGTATTTGATATAAGAGAGCGCAATGCCGGGAGTCTTGTGCAGCATTTTATAAAATTAATGATTGGATCTTGCCTTCATCCCCTCGTTGTAGCATCGGCGGCAGCGTGCCTCGTAAATATTCTTTTCCCCGAGCAAAACCTGCTGATCAGAGTCGTCGAGGCGGTAAGTATAGCTGGCAATAGATCCGCATTTCATGCAGATGGCATGGGTTTTAGTCACAAATTCAGCTACGGCCATCAGATCATTCATCGGGATGAAGGGTTTTGCCAGATAGTCCATGTCGAGTCCTGCAATGATAACCCGTTTGCCGCTGTTGGCCAGTTTTATGGCCACATCCACGATTTCATTATCGAAAAACTGTGCTTCATCGATACCGACGAGATCACAATCGGATGCGGGAAGGAGGATGTCGTTGGCAAAGTCTACAGGTGTGGACCGTATCTCTTTTTTGTCATGGGATACGACCATAGTATCATGGTACCGCTTGTCGATGGCCGGCTTGAATATCTCAACTTTCAGGTTGGCGATCCTGGCCCGGTTGAGTCTTCTGATCAACTCTTCGGTTTTTCCGGAAAACATCGATCCGCAGATCACCTCGATCCATCCGGTCTCATTTTTTCGTACAGCGGGTATCTTTCCGAAATTTGGTTCTATAAACATGAAGTTGTCTTTTATATCGTTTCAAAAATAGAAAGTTACAGCGAAATGAAGGGATTTATCAGGTCAAATATTTTTTTAGCCGTTAAATTAAGAATATCGTTAAAACATCTGCAGTTGTCAGGAAGTTATAAATCCGTCAATTGAGAACAAAGACAAGGAATGGAGCACCGGATAATGTTTTATGCAGGAGACATGAATTAACAAGAAATATCAATGTTTAATGGATGAAGACTTTATTTGGGCCTATTTTTACAGTTCAAAGTTTAACAAAATGGAAAGTAATATAAATCATCAGGTAATACGTTCGTACAGCAGAGAATTCTCCGAAAAGCTGTCCGAAGAATTTTTTAAGAATAAAACAAGCATCAGCGGTGATGAAATCCTGACTTTTTCGAAGATAAGGCAGATCAACCTGTTTATTCTCAGGATACTCTTTGAGCAGTGGAAATCGGAATTTGCCAGGCTGAGAAGTCCTTATTTTGACTATGAAAGTGAGGAAGTACAAAAAGCTGCAAGGGCGTATATGAATGTGCTGTCAAGGAATATTTTGATTAAAAAAGATGATTTTCTTCCGCTTCTCGAAGAAGCGACGTACGAAACCATATTACTTATTTTCTCCCCGTACGAATTTTACTTGCGTGAGATCAGCCGAACGGATCGTGAGCAATTATCGGTTCCCGAGCTCGGGGAAATGAAAAAATACATAAAAGTCAACAATTTATTGTTGCAGGCGTATCTCGATCGCCTTGACTCGAACGGAATGCTGACACTGACCCGCGAGGATGCTGTGAAAATTTTTGACGAGGTATGCGAAGATACAAAGGATACTCCGGAAGAATTTGACGAATATCTCATTCAGTTTTCAAATGTGATTCCTCTTGATCTTGATGTGTTGTATTCAAGTACAGAGGAAAATCCTGTCCGCAAAGAAAATGAGGAAGGAGAAGAGGATACTAAAAGCCTGAACGAAAAGTTTAAGCGTAAAAAACGCACCTTACTCGATGCCCTCAGTAATGTGAAAAAGGAGGTTTTGGTCGAAATTCATGAAAAACAACCCATTGAGGACATCAAAAAAAGCATTACGCTAAATCAACGGTTTATGTTTGAGAAGGAGTTGTTTAACGGCGACAAAGATGAATTTAACATGGTGATTGATTATCTCAACAATTGTGAATCAAGAGCAGAGGCTATGGATTTCATTCATGAAAATTATGTGAATAAAAAAGGATGGGATCTGGAAAAGACAGAAGTAGCTGAACTGTTCAGGCTTATCGAAAAAAGATTTCCCGAAGCTTAGTCTTCCTCTTATCTCAGCAATACCTGCATTCTGTGAGCATCGATCTTCAGGAGGATGAAGATCAGGATCGTAAAACCCCAAAGCGAAGAGCCTCCGTAAGAAAAGAGGGGTAGCGGTATGCCTATCACAGGAAATAGCCCGATTGTCATACCGATATTGACCATAAAATGCAAAAAGATGATTGAGGCGACGGAATAGCCGTAAACACGGGCGAAAGTCTCTTTCTGTCTTTCAGCAAGCATGGTGATCCTGATAAGCAACAGCACGAATAATATAATTACAGCCGAAGTGCCGATCCAGCCCTGCTCCTCGCCCAGGGTACAAAAGATGAAATCAGTGCTCTGCTCGGGCACAAAGTCGAATTTGGTTTGGGTGCCCTGAAGATATCCTTTGCCCCAGAGTCCTCCCGATCCGATGGCAATCTTGGACTGTGTCACATTCCATCCATACCCGAGTGGATCGGCATCGGGGTTTATCAATGCCTTGATCCTGTTTTGTTGGTGTGGCTTTAATAGATTATTTACAAAATAGTCTACGCTCCATACAACACTCAGTACAATGAGCATCCCGGCTACGATGGTCAGTATCCTCTTCCATTTCTTTTTGCCGATCAGAATAAGCATAGTGCCTGCAACTCCGATAGCAATCATGAGCGTTTGTTGTTCGAATATCAGGGTGAGAACAAAAAGGGCAATGGCGATCAGTCCGATGATGATGATGGCAGGATTCAACCCTTCGCGGTAGAGCACAATTACAAAGGCCCCGAAAACGAGTGCCGTACCTGTATCTCCCTGTATAATAATCAATAATGGGGGTATAAGGATAATCATTCCGGTAATGAATAAATCTTTTGGTTTAGTGAGCTTGTACCCGACCTTGCTCATGTATTTTGCAACTGCCAGGGCTGTCGCAAATTTAGCAAACTCCGAAGGTTGTACTCTCAGGCCGCCGATAGAAAACCAGCTTGTAGAGCCCGCCACCTTAGTGCCCTCCACCAGCACAAGCAGTAGTAAAAACATCACAAATCCATAGATGATATAGGCAAATGAGTCATAAAACCGAAAGTCCACGGACATGATGACGATGATGATCAGGATGCTGGAAACGATCCAGATCAATTGTTTTCCGGAGTTTAATGACAGGTCAAAGATGCTCTTGTGCAGCTCTTCGTCGTACACGGCAGCATAGATGTTGAGCCAGCCGAGGAATACGAGGGCTATGTAGAGGATGACTGTGAGCCAGTCGATCTTATTGACGATGATATTTTGCTGTCTCAATAGATAAAATGTCCTGCTTTAACGTATTGTTCGATCCAGATTTTCTTTACCTCTCCGGTCAGATATTTTTCCATCATAAGACCGGCAATCGATGCTGCGGCCCTCGCTCCCTGTCCCGCATTCTGTACATAAACGGAAACGGCAATTTTGGGATTATCTTTTGGTGCGAAAGCGATAAATACTGAATGGTCTTCCCCGTGGGGGTTTTGCGATGTCCCCGTTTTGCCACAAACCGCTATACCCGGGATGGCTGCTCTGAATCCCGTGCCACCTTCCACCACCATTTCCATGGCATCTATCACAGTTCGGAAATGCACCGAGTCAATTCCAACAAAATGCTTTTTTAGATACCTTTCTCTCGGTTTTCCGGCATCGCTGATCTCCTTGACCACATGAGGTGTGTAAAAATATCCCCTATTGGCAATGGCAGCTACGTAGTTTGCCATTTGCAGAGGACTGATCAGTATTTCACCCTGACCGATACTGATGGAGTTGATCGTTGACCATTTCCACCGGTTCTCTCCGTACATCCTGTTATAAAGATCGGGATTCGGAATTTGTCCGCCTTTTTCATTGGGAACGTCGATCCCCAAAGGATGGCCCAGACCGAATTTATACAAATATTCACTCCACTTCTCCAGGCCCAGCCTTGAATCGATAAATGTATTATCAGACAGTCCCTGGTTGATGATCCTTCTGAAAACAATATAGAAATAGTTATTGGATGATTTTTGAATAGCCTTTTTCACGTCATAATAGCCGGGAGGGGCATGATCACCCACAAGTGCTCCGCTACAATAAATCTGCTCATGCGGTGAAATAACTCCTTCCTGGAGGCCTATAAGTGCTTGCAGCGGCTTGAAAGTGGACCCGGGAGGATATACCGACATGATGGCACGATGAAACAGCGGCTTTAAGGTATCTTCTGCCAGTACTGCAAAATTTTTACTGAACAACCTTCCGCTGAGCAGCGCCGGATCATAGGATGGGCTTGTGACGATGCTCAGCACTTCACCCGTGGCCGGCTCGATGGCCACTGCTGCACCTGCCAGGCCTTCCATGAGCCATTCGCCATATTCCTGTAATTCAAGGTCGATGGTGGTTTTGAGATTTTTGCCGGGGACTGACAAGGTATCCCTCTTTCCATCCTTAAATGAGCCTTTAACTACACCCCTCACATTCACCATTTTATATTTGACGCCGTTTTTGCCTTTCAACTCAATTTCATATTCCCGCTCTATACCACTGATGCCGATGTAATCGCCTTGCTTATAATCGCCTGTGGTATCTTTCTCCAACATGCGTTTACTGATTTCACCGACATATCCGAGGGTGTTGGCAAGGCTGTTGTGATCATAACCCCTGAGAGAACGGGCCTGCGGATAAAAGCCCGGAAAATCAATGAGGTGGTCTTCGAACCGGGCAAAGTCTGTTTTGGATAGCATTTTTAAAAACACAGACGGCTGAAACATATCGTATTCCCGTGCCTCTTCCATCCTTTTTATAAAATCCTCTTTTGTAATACCCAACAGGTCGCAAAACAACATGGTGTCTTCAACATAAGCTTCCTTCGGGACTACCATGATATCGAATACGGGGTCGTTGTGGACCAAAATGTTGTTGTTCCGATCGTAAATAATCCCTCTGTATGCATACTCCCGTATCCTTCTCAGGATATTATCCTCTGCCGCCGGACCGTAGGTGTCGTCGAGATACTGTAGCTGAAACAATTTGAGGCTGTAAATAAGCCCCACCAGGATAAAGACAAACCGAATGACATATTTCCTGTTGTCATCTACCATTGCGCAGACCTTTTATAAAATAAATACTGCGTCAACACCACAAAAATGAACGTATAAACCGAGCTCAGCAATACCTTCCAGAATGTAAACCAGAATAAATCAAAGCCACCCGCTTCCAGGAAAAAGAGAGTGAAGTGGTGCACAAATATCAATGGGAAAATATAGCGGGCAAACCAGGCAAAACCGAATGACCGAAGTGTGGGAATTTCCACGTTTTCATAACCACCCCTGGGGGTAATCAGACGGAGCCAGTAAGGTCTGATGAATCCGATGAGCACCGATACCGCCGCATTAATGCCCAATTTGTCATAGAAAATATCAATTGTCAGGCCCATGAGAAACGACAAAAAAATCAACAATAAGGATCCGGTCTCCAGGGGCAAAAGGAATATGAAAGCGACATATACAAAACAGAACGCCGTGTCAAAGAGCACAAAGTTTTTTAATAGTAAGACCTGAAACAGTACATACAGTAAAAATGAAATACCAACCGAAATGTAATTGCGGTTACTCATTGTTCTGTTTTATTGAGCTTTCAAGTTCAATTTTTTCTTTTTTCAAAGGGTTCTTTATGATATACACATATGAAAGCCTCGAAAAGTCATTTGATAATTTCACATCAATGTCATAGAATGAAGCGTCCTCCGCGATAGAGAAATCATCTATAAATCCTATGAGCATATTTTCGGGAAATACCGAATTGTAACCGGATGTCACGATGGAATCGTTTTTCTCGATTTGAATATGCCTGGGCACATACAGTAATTTTGTGGTCAGGATGTCTTTGCCATCCCAGTTGATGCTTCCAAATGTATTGTTACGCTTCAGGATTGCAGACACGTACATGCCGGTGTTAAGCAAGGAAGAAACGGTAGCATAGTGGTCCGAAACAGCCATCACTTTTCCGATAATGCCGTCAGCGCTTATTACGCCCATGCCGGGAGCCACACCACTCAGGCTGCCTCTGTTTATCGTCACATAATTACGCCTGAATCCCGTGGTGTTGTTGATCACCTTGGCCGGAAGATAGGCATATTCGGGGCCGCCTGGCAGGATTGCCATCGTATCCACAAATGAAGAAACCATGACAGAAGATTGATTTTTTGACAATAATTCCCGTAGGTGGGCATTCTCATCCGCCAGTTTTTCATTAACCTCCGGCAGGTTGAAATATTGGGTTACGCCGGTTTTGGTTTCATATACTTTCCCGGCCAACACATTGCTGGTATGAAAAAATGCGGCACTTTGGTAGGGATTGTTACTTACAATGAGCCATATACTCAGAAATTCGAGGAATAGGAAAAAGAGAAACGCCCTGTAAGTATGGATTAATTGTAATAGACGGTACATGTGCCGTTTAAGTCATCAACACTCCCTTTAACTGGTTGAGGGTTTTCAAAGCGACCCCCGTTCCCCTCACCACTACGCGCAACGGATCGTCTGCGATATGCAAAGGCAGCTTGGTTTTCAGTGCCAGCCGCTTGTCCAGGCCTCTCAGCAAGGCGCCACCACCGGTCAGGTGTATGCCGTTTTCATAGATATCCGCACTTAGCTCCGGCGGAGATATTTCCAGTGCTTTGAGCACGGATTCTTCGATTCTCGAAACCGATTTGTCAATAGCAAAGGCGATTTCGGAGTATGAGATTTTGATCACTTTCGGAATGCCTGTCATTAGATCCCTGCCCCGGATCTCGTAGTCCTCCGGTGGGTCATCCAGCTCTGTAAGTGCCGACCCGACCTCAATCTTTATTTTTTCCGCCGATCGTTCGCCGATCAGGAGATTGTGCTGACGGCGCATGTAATCGAGAATATCCTTATTGAATGTGTCTCCGGCAATACGGATTGACTGATTGCAGACAATACCTGATAATGCAATAATGGCAATTTCGGTAGTGCCCCCTCCGATATCCACGATCATGGAGCCGATGGGGCGTTCGATGTCGATACCTATGCCGAGTGCGGCAGCAATAGGCTCGTGGATCATATATACTTCTTTGGCGCCTGCGTGTTCGGCTGAGTCGCGCACGGCCCTTTTCTCAACTTCAGTGATGCCTGACGGGATACAAATAACCATCCTGTGCGATGGCGGGAACCACCTCCTGCGATCGTCGATCATTTTGATCATCCCTCGGATCATATGCTCGGCGGCATGAAAATCAGCGATCACACCGTCTTTAAGCGGACGGATGGTCTTGATATTTTCATGTGTTTTTTCATGCATCTGCATCGCTTCCTTGCCGATAGCCAGTATCTTATTGGTGTTTTTGTCTATGGCTATGATGGAAGGCTCGTCAACTACGATCTTGTCTTTGTTGATGATCAGCGTGTTGGCAGTGCCAAGGTCGATGGCTATATCGTTTGTGAAAAAATCAAATAATCCCATTCTGCGTTCATTTAATATAAATAGGGCCTGAAATTACTAATCCGCGACCTTATTATACGTTTAAAATCAATAATAAACTTACCTCTAATTTATTAATGCTTAAAATGTCTTGTCCCCGTGAAAACCATGGCCATACCGTGCTTGTTGCAGAAGTCAATGGAGTCCTTGTCGCGGATCGATCCTCCCGGCTGGATTACGGCTTTGATCCCTGCCTTGTGTGCTATTTCGACGCTGTCGGCAAACGGGAAAAAGGCGTCCGAAGCCATTACTGCCCCACCGAGTGGGAGCCCGAAAGCACCTGCTTTTTCAATGGCCTGTTTCAGGGCGTCAACCCTTGAGGTCTGACCCACGCCGCTGGCGATGAGCTGGCCTTTTTTTGCCAGGACAATCGTATTGGATTTTGTGTGTTTGCAAATTTTGCTCGCAAACAGCAAGGCTTCGTTTTCCTCATCGGTGGTGCTTCGTTCTGTTACCACCTTCAGGTCTTCCTGTTCATCGGTCTTCAGATCCCTGTCCTGCTCGATCACTCCGTTGAGGATGCTCTTGAATTGTTTCCTGGCTTTGAGGGTATCCTTTTTTATGAGTAATATTCTGTTTTTCTTTTGCTTCAGAATGTCAAGGGCTTCATCTGTGAATCCCGGTGCCACAAGAATTTCAAAAAACAATTTGTGTAACTCTTCGGCTGCAGCGCCATCCACAACGGCGTTGGTAATTAGCACACCACCAAATGCAGATACCGTGTCGGCTTCAAAAGCTTTCAGATACGCTTCTTTAACCGTTTCGGCGGAAGCGCACCCGCAGGCGTTGGTATGTTTAAGAATGGCAAAAGTGATATCATCGTCAAATTCTTCGATCAGGTTAACGGCTGCATCGATATCTACCAGGTTATTGTATGACAGCTCCTTGCCATGGATTTGTTCCAATAATTCATTGAGTTTCCCATAAAAGACGCCCTCCTGATGCGGGTTTTCCCCGTACCGGAGCTTTTTGCCATGCCGTGTGCTGTTTTTGAAACTCAATATCCCGCCACCGGCATTGAAATAATGGAAAATTGCCGTATCGTAATGGGATGTTATGTCGAACGCCTTGCCGGCAAAGAGCCTTCTCTGCTCCAACGTCGTGGCACCATTTTGCTCTCTCAGCATGGTCTCTACTTCACTGTATTGCTCGACGGAGGATACTATCAGCACGTCTTTGTAATTTTTAGCGGCAGCCCTGATGAGTGTAATGCCTCCGATGTCAATTTTTTCGATGATATCCTGCTCGCCGGCACCGGAAGCTACTGTTTCTTCAAAAGGATACAGATCGACAACGACCATGTCAATAGCGGGAATCTCATATTGATCCATTTGCTCTACGTCACCGGAATTGTCTCTTCGGGCCAGAATGCCGCCAAACACTTTGGGATGCAGTGTCTTGACTCTGCCACCCAAAATAGACGGATATCCCGTCAGGTCTTCAACGGCGGTGACCGGAACACCGGCATCTTCGATGAATTTTTTGGTTCCTCCGGTAGAAAAAATCCGGATGCCCTGCCCGTGCAAAAGTTTGATGATGGGCTCGAGGCTATCTTTGTGATATACAGAAATTAAAGCAGATTGTATCTTTTTGTCAGACATGGATTTTGTGGTTTATTTTAAAAGGCGCAAAAATACTTTTTTATTGTTTATTATTCAATCAATCCGGCATGAAAGCCTGTTGATTTTTAAGAACTTAGCACGGAAATAATCACTGATTTTCCGTGATCACTTTTTCTATGATTTTCGGATAATTTTCATACTCGAGTTTATGTACTTTGGCGGCGACGTCTGCAGGTGTGTCAGAGGGTGACACCTTGCATTTTGCCTGAAAAATGATATCCCCTTCATCATATTTTTCATTGACCCAATGAATGGTGATGCCCGATTCCTTTTCTTTGTTTTCCACTACGGCTTTGTGCACCCTGTCACCGTACATACCTTTGCCGCCGTGTTTGGGAAGCAGCGCCGGGTGGATGTTGATCATTCTGTTGTGAAAGGCTTTTACGAGGCGCTCGGGGACGAGCCACATAAAGCCGGCCAGTACAATGAAATCAATCCCGTTGAGGCGGAGGATTTCATCGACAATTTTGGTTTTGTACAGTTGCTGCCGGTCAAACACATAGTGCGGTATTTTATGGTTTTCAGCTCTTTTCAAAACGTAAGCGTCGGGGTTGTTTGACAGTATCAGCGCAACCTTTACGTAGTCATGATTTTTAAAATATTTAATAATCTCTTCGGCATTTGATCCGTTGCCAGAAGCGAAGATAGCGATATTGGTTTTCACTGGTTTTGAAATTAAAAATAAACGAATATTCTATGAGAAAACGACATATTTTTCCTGATAAACTGATCGGAGGCCCCCCGATTCCGATCAGGCATTAAACCCAAAATTCTCAATAACCTTTCTATTCCGAGCT
The DNA here is from genome assembly GCA_015492915.1 of Cyclobacteriaceae bacterium. Taxonomy (GTDB): domain Bacteria; phylum Bacteroidota; class Bacteroidia; order Cytophagales; family Cyclobacteriaceae; genus JAAUQL01. Next base: position 5,858 of record WGED01000758.1, on the reverse strand, counting down.
TAAACTACTTCAAAATCAGACACTTCGTTCACGTTTGATCCGTCACCATAAAAGTGCATTATGCCTCCTCATCAAACGTGCTGATTTTCTTCCCGCCCTGGCGGGACAAGTTGTACTTTAACCTCTCATAACGAAATCCTATTGGGAATTTTGGGTTAAAAGTAAATATCTCAATCGATCTTCACCACGGTTAGGGGAGAAAAATCTTTTTGAACTGTACTGTTTATTCAAATCAGAAAAAAGTCATGCTTAAAATCCCCGCAAGCATAAGCCATTTGCAGTAAGAGCTCAGGCGGTGAAACCGTCTTTGTGAGTCAGCTTTGTAAAGTAAATAGATCAGGTACAGGATTGGAATTACCAGTATCTGAAAAAATACGTGCAGTGTGTGATTTTGGAGATTGTGTGACATGTAAAAAAGCAAGCAGATAAAAATGACAACTAATGTAAGCAAAAAATATTTTGTCTTCCTGAACCCCCAGATGATCGGCAGTGTCCTGCTGCCAAACCGCAGATCGCCCCGGATGTCTTCCATGTCTTTGATGATCTCCCTCACCAGGTTGATGGAAAAAGCAAAGATGGCGTAGATGCTGATCAACGTGACATTCTGCCGGTAATATACACCGACGATTAGTATGGAAAGCCCCGTGAGAAAAGCAATAGTAATATTACCGATCAGGGGCATCCTCTTGAGGCGGTTGGAGTAAAGCCATAGGAGGAAAGAAGCGAAAAAATTGATGATCCCGATGTATATACCCAGAAATAATCCGATAGCGATACCTATGAAATTTAATATAAAATGCGATACCAGCACGATACGGCGCCTCACAAGCCTGCCCACTACCACCTTTTCGGGCTTGTTTACATAATCGATCTTAATGTCATAATAGTCATTGATGATGTATCCGGCGGCTGCGATCATCACCGTGGAAAGCGACAGTAAAAATAGCCGAAAATCCATGAGCTTGCCGGGCCACCCTTCAGGATAACCTGCCAGGAATATGGCAGTGAGGTATTGGGTAGCCACAATGATCAGCAAGTTGGGCAGGCGGGTCAGCTTGAGAAAGCCTATGACGGAAAATCGTTTCTTTCTGCTCATTTCGTTGGTTGTGATCCTCCCGATAACTGTGTCAGGGGATTAACGGTTCAATATTTTTTCTGAGATCAATTTATATAATTCCTCATGCCCGCTGTAGGCCAGCAATTCAAGATGACGTTCGAGCGTTTCGATATCGCCGCGGGCTGCGGGCCCTGTCTGTGCGTTTACCGGACCGATATCAAGGCTTTTATTGATTGTTTCGGCGATCAATGGCCTCAATAATTCCAGATCAAATTTCCTGTCGCGAAGAATCTCTTCGGCAATGTCGAGCATATAATTGGTAAAATTACAAGCAAACACCGCAGCGACATGCACCGTCAGCCTGTCTTTGAAATTGACCTCCCGCACATAGCGGCTGATAGACCGGGCGAGATTTTTTAATATCCGTTTTGTTCTTTTACCATCTGCCTCTATCAGGATTGGGACATCTTCAAAATCGACTCTTTTGCCTCTCGTGAAGGTTTGCAGCGGGTAGAAAACACCGTAATTCTCTTCAGCGGAATAGCCGAGAATGCTTGCGGACTGACTACCTGATGTGTGTACGATGATGGCGCCACCGGGCAAAGCCACATCGCGGGCTATTTCTGCAATGGCCTGATCGGGAACGCACAGGAAGATCACTTCTGCTTCTGAGCCTGAGAAATCCAGAGAGTCGTTTATCTCAGCATTATAAAGCCTTTTTTGCAGGGCGAGGGCATTTTTGAGGTTGCGGCTGTAAATGTCTACCACCTTGTGCCCCGTATTTTCGAGTGCAGGCGCCAGGTGCCAGGCCACATTGCCGGCGCCGATGACAGCGATATTGTAGTAATCAGCCACAATAAATTTTTTCGTATTCCTCTTCTTCCGTAAATACTTGTTTTCTCAGGATTTTGCCCCTTGCATCATAATAGATAACGATATAAATATCAGCTTCAAAAATGAATTTTTCAGCAAAATACACTGGTTCTTTCTCGGCGCCCAGATTGATGATGTCGTTAAAGGTGGGGCCGATCACTTCACCGTACTTTGAGCTGAGTATACCGTTCTGACTGTTTTTGGTGATCAGAATGGTTTTTTCATTACCATCTTCATACAACACCTTGTATTCGCTGATGCCCTCATACACATATCGCTTATTACCGATATCATACAATTTCCACTCGTCTTCTTGCCGAACGAGGGCCACGGTGTCGTTCCAGTCGAGTATCTCATCAAAGTCAAATCCTGTCACCGCTTCGTTGTCCAGGTTGACGAGCCCGTATTTTCCTCCCCGCGTGCCGATAAAATAATATTGGCCGAAAGGCTTGAGCCTCTTTTGGTATTTTGCACTCAGAAACACATTTTTCTCATAGTTATAAATGCCGAATTTTCCATTGAGCAAGGTGCTCACATAGCCGTTGTCATAATTGCCTATGGCATTATAGCGAATTTTCAATGCCAGTTTGCCGCTACGGTGGTAAAGACCTTTCCTGCCTGCCTTTTCCACCAGCAAATATTCTCTGCCAAGTGCCCCGACCGATTGAAATTTTCCATGAAGGATTCTGTGTCCGTTGATGTTGTACACTGAGTAAATGCCTGATTTTGATTTTGTGAGTAGATATTGAGCGTATTTGTCTCCTTCTTCCTGGTCAAGGCCGCTTGGGATCAGGAGCCTTGTCTCGATCGAGTAGGAGATGTCGATTATGCTGTCATTGTCGAACAGCGCGAAGATCGTATCCTTCTTGATAATCACACCGATCTGTTCGGTCAGGAAACGTACGGAATCGTATTCGAAAGTTTCCGGGAAAGGACCATCAGCTCTGTACAAGCCCCACTTGCCCTGATATTTGAGTGCTGCGCGCGATTTATTGTAATCCACATTATCAAATTCCAGATCGGACAGCGGGTAAAATATCTGGTCGTAAATATGGTATTTGTTGTTTTTCTTTACCAGCCAGCCGCCATAAAATTCATAAAATGTCTGCGCATCCAGGGGGAGCTTTTCTTTCAGATCGAGATCGAGTACGGCTTCTTTGTCTTCTCTGAAAACGAGCAATTGCTCAGGATAGATCAGGTCGTAATCATCGTATTTGAAATCGAGTTGTGGTTTGAGGCCGTCGGCAGCTTTTGCCAGGTTTCTCACATTTTGAACGGCAAAAAGATCGTTGTCTTCGATGATAACAAAGCGTCCTTCGGAAAAAATGTCATCATGCACCGGGGGCAGCACATCAAGGTTGGCAAAGGTCTTCAGGCCCCATTTGCCATTGTATTTGTATTTGATAAAAGCATTGGCTACGAGGCCTGTCTCCTCATATTTGAAATCCAGGATCTGAAATCCGGATTTGTGGTAAACACCGAAATAGCCGTCATGCTCAATCTTCAGTGCGCCACATCCCATATCCTCTGCGGAATCATAAGGGCCTTCATAAATTTTGCCCCCAAGCCTCGATACGATCATCTTTTTGCCTCCGAGTTCAACCTCAAGGTAGTCGCCGGCGATGTGCCCGCAGTAATAATCGCGTTTGATGGCGTCATAGGTGAAGTCGATGAGCTTTTCGCCGTTGAGCTTGATAAATCCGTATTTGTCCATCTCGAAAACCGGAATCAACGATCCGGACTCCGCCCGCGCGATCAGTAACAACGAATCGCCTTCATGTAAAATATTAAACCTGTTGATGAACCCCTCGGGCGAGTGAAACTGTTTGTAACAATGGTACAGCATATCGAGAGCCCGTCTGCGCATCTTGCTTTTCGGGTAGCGTTCCATAAAAGTCATATAACTGTCGATATCATTGTCGGCCGTGGAGAGCTCGAAGATATGCTTTTCGGCGTCGTCGCGGTATGGTGTCTTTGGGAAAAACTTAAGAAAATTGACATAGCTGGCCAGCCTCCCGTCTTTCGTTTTGGTAAAATAAAGTAATTCTTCATACTTCGCTTTGGCCTCTTCTATCTGTACGGCATCGGGGTATTTGTGGATGAAATATTCGAATGCTTCCCAGGTATTCAGGCGTACTGCATCGTTGTATGCGATTTCATTTCTGTAATAGACCGCGCTGTCGACCTGTAGGGCGCCATCGTATTTTTTCAGGAAATAGTTGTAGTCGTCGATCGTGTGCAGCGCTTTGGCTCGTTTGAAAGCTTGTTCCTCCACCTTCCTTTTTTGCTTTAGCAAGGTAGAGTCGTTAATATTGATCTTCGCCAGGTTTTCTTTTGTTTTTTCGTCGTGCACGGCAAAATCTTCGATTGCTTCGTTGATGAAAAAATATGCCGTATCGATGTTGTATCCCTGGTAGTTGGGCGTCAGATAGAGCAATGAGAAAACGTATTTGGCACCGGCATTGATGCTGTCCTTCTCCAGCGATTTCACCAGTGTTTCGTGTGCTTTCTCGTATTCGCCTTTTTCGAGCAGTTTGAGTGCTTTTTTACCGTCGGCCCTGATCTCGGAAATCGTCAGAAAAAAAAGAATAAAGGCGAAAAAATATTTCGGAATCTTATTAGTCATCACGTCCATTGCCTCTGCCATTCGAAAAAATCGTTGATTAACCAGGAGTCGCAAAATTAACCATTTTCTCATAAAGCGCTGTATAATAATCGATAAAAGGGGATGGAATGGTACGGCCTGGTAACAAGCTTTGATATGGGTCTATAGCTTAATCGCCAAACCAAAACCGGCTCCAGGGACAAATTACTTACGTGAGATTCCATGGGTGTTGATGCATTGGTAAAGCCCGGCACCGATAATGTTATGAAAAATCATCGTTTTTTCATTGAGTACTTTTAGGAAATATCTTCAAAACCTCCCATTTTTATTATCGCGATCATTATCAGACCATTAACCTGAAAAAAGATGCTCAATCATCTCGTTCACCTCATTTTATCTATTTTGTTGCTCAGCGCTATTTACAGCTCCGCTCCGGATGAATTTGAGGTAAGCGTGCTCACAGAAGAGACCGTTTATAAATTCGAGCCTCCTGAAAATGGCGCAGGCCCCATGTGGGCACATGGCAACACCTGCATCGTACGTTATGGGGACAAGGTGATCGCTTCCGGCATGGAGACCCTGCCTGGTGTGAAACCGCTGCACAACACGCGATGGATGTTGTATGAACGCGATAAAAATGGCTGGAATCTCATACTCAAAGACCCGAAAGACCGAACCCGCGAACCAAGCCCGTTGGGCATTACGGACGACGGCAAATTATATCTGTCGGTCAATCCCACGCTGACGAAGCCGGATACCTATAGCGGCCCGGCAGAGCCCCGTATCCTGCAATTCGACGCCAATAACATTAAAAATCCATATAAAATCATAAAGCCTGTGTGGGATGGCGAGCCGGAATTTACCGAACATTCCTACAGGAGCTTTGCCGTGGACGGCCCGCGCGGCGAGCTGATCCTTTTTCAAAATATAGGCTATACCCATGCGGAATGGGCCTTTATGGACGCCGATGGCGACTGGCCGGTGCAGGGAAAGCTCATTTGGCCGAAAGACGCCGACTACCCCGATCATGACGGCGCTATCCGTGTTTGCTATCCTGCAGTACAACTGAAAGACCGGCAGGTTCATTTTCTCGGCGTCAGCGACATCATGGAGCCCAACCCCGAATGGCGTGCGTACAAATACAAAATCACCGGGCGCAAGTGGGACTATGACTTCCGGCGGCTTTTTTACACATGGACGCCCGACATCACGAAGGGACAGTTCAACCAATGGATAGAAATAGCAAGCCGCGAAGAAACGGCGGGCCATATTTTTCCGATGGATCTGTGGGTAGGGCCCGATGGCGAAGTGCATGCTTTATGG
>WGED01000757.1 GCA_015492915.1 Cyclobacteriaceae bacterium | reverse complement strand
ATTCATACTCACGATCGAAGATATCAAATGTTATCTCTGCAATATTTAATAACTCACCAGGGTAAGGGGATACGAATTTTTTGTTTTGAATAATATTAAGGAAATACCATATCAGAAAAGCAATATCTTCCGGGTTGATCTCGCCGTAAAAATAATCTTTGGGGTAATAAAACGGCATGGGTTTGCCATAAAGATCTTGATGATAATCCACGAAAGAGTTCCATATATTGGTTTCCGAGATGATATCCTCAAAATAAGAAGTCAAAAAGCAACACAATAAATTTATATCCTCATCATCCAAGTAACGGTATAAAAACTCGTAGTCCGAATTTGAAAAAGTACTTTTTATTTCATTGCATATTCGCAGATAATATAAATCAGTATGACTTTCTGTAAGATATGGTTTGAGGATTAGCCAGTCTTTGATAAAAATCCTATCTCTTTTCTTGGTCATGCCATAAAATTAGTGAAGCGTTTATCGATGTAAAAAACTAAATCAATATATTTTATCAACCAACAATTCCAGACTTGATGGTTTCTTCCAGCAGTTGCCTTTTGTTGACGCTCACCACGCCCAGATGCTCACAGACGAGCCCTCCGGCCAGGTTCGACAGCGCTGCGGTCACCTTGTCGGGAAGGCCCAGGGCCAGGCACAGGGAGGCTGTGCTGATCACCGTGTCGCCGGCTCCTGAAACATCCGAGATGGCCCGTAAATGTGCGGGAATGAAGTGCTGCTCGCCGTCGGAAGCAATATAAACACCATATTCTGAGCGTGTGATTAGTACTTTTTCAATGTTAAGGGTCTCTCTGAGGGTACGTGCCGCTTCGGAAATTGCCACTTCGTCATCGTTTTCAAAATCGATCTTCAGTCCTTCCTTTATCTCCTTCAGATTGGGCTTGAAAAGCGTAGCTTTTTCATAGTTGAGAAAGTTCCTTTTCTTTGGATCAACCGTTACCGGGATGCCTTTCGCCATCGCCATGGTGGTGACGGCGCCGATGATCTCCTTGTCCAGCACACCTTTGTCATAATCCTCAAATATGACCACATCGGCCTCTTTCATGAAATTTTGGATATTTTTCAACAGGGCTTCCCTATCCCGCTCATTCAGGGGGTCTGTGATTTCCTTGTCGATGCGGAGTAAATGCTGAGAGGCGGAGAGCATACGTTCCTTTACGGTCGTCATGCGGTCGTTGCTGATCACAATTCCCGTTGTGTCCATATTACGGGATACCAGTAGGTCGGTAAAAGCCTGTCCGTCGTGATCATTACCTACGACAGCGCAAAGCAGCGGTGTAGCACCCAACGCAGCGATGTTTTTGGCTACATTGGCTGCCCCGCCGAGCCGCACTTCCTTGTTGGTAATGGATATCACGGGTACCGGCGCCTCAGGGGAAATGCGTTCCACCTTTCCCCAGATATAGGAGTCGATCATTACGTCGCCGATGATCAGCGCCTTCAGCCCCGAAAACGAAGAGAAAATTTCTTCCAGCGATTTCAAATCTGTTTAATTAAGTTGAGTAAGTGCTTCCTTAATTTTCGCAAAGGCAGTCTTCAGGTTTTCATCCGATGCCGCATACGAAATCCTGATGCAATCGGGTGCACCGAATGCCGAACCGGTCACGACCGATACATGGGCTTCTTCAAGGATGTACATTGCCAGGTCGTCGGCATTATTTATGACTTTGTCGCCATGACTTTTTCCAAAGAATGCACTCACGTCGGGAAACACATAAAAAGCGCCCTGAGGCTCATTGGCTTTCACACCTGATATTTCACTTATGAGATCAAGCACCAGCTTTCTCCTTCTTTTGTAGGCAGCGGCCATCTCCCTGGTGGGTTCCATATCGCCGGTAACGGCTGCTATGGCTGCCCTTTGGGCAATCGAGCACACGCCCGAAGTCATCTGTCCCTGCATTTTATTCACGGCCTTGGCAAGCCACTCGGGAGCGCAAATGTACCCGACGCGCCACCCGGTCATGGCGTGGCCTTTGGAGAATCCGTTTACCGTCACTGTTCGGTCGAACATGCCGGGGAAGGTGGCAATGCTCACATGCTCACCGCTGAAGTTGATGTATTCGTAAATTTCATCGGCAATAACGATGATATTTTCATGGCGCAGCACCACATCGGCGATTGCCTTCAACTCTTCGCGGTTGAACACCGCGCCGCTGGGGTTGCATGGCGAGGAATAAATAATAGCCCTTGTTTTATCTGTGATGGCAGCTTCCAGTTGTTCGGCGGTTGCCTTGAAGTCCTGCTCTATTCCTCCCTCTATAAATACTGACTTACCTTCAGCAAGTGCTACCATTGCCGGATAGCTGACCCAGTAGGGGGCGAACACGATCACCTCGTCGCCGGGATTGAGGATGGAAAGGAAAACATTGGCAATCGAATGTTTGGCGCCGTTTGAGACGACGATGTTGTTTTCTGTACACTGGATTCCGTTTTCTTTTTGCAGTTTTTCTGCAATGCCTTTGCGCAATTCAGGATAGCCCGGCACGGGAGGATAAGAAAAGTACAAACCCTCATCGATGGCCTTTTTGGCAGCTTCCTGAACGTGTTTCGGCGTTTTAAAATCCGGTTCACCGAGACTGAGGCTGATGACGTCGATGCCTTTGGCTTTGTACTCGCGGGCTTTTTGTGCCATGGCCAGGGTGGCCGATACGGGCACGGCATTAATTCTGTCTGAAAGGTTACTCATTCTTATAGTTTGTTAAAGGGTTAAAGTCCGCGGCAAAATTATAAAAGAAATTCATCCCGATTGTCAGACTTTGAAAAAAGTTGAAAAATTTTTGAACCTTTTTCAAAAAGCCGGCCTGCTATAACCATACGGTTACATTGAAAGGCCAAAAATCACACAAAATTCATAATCACAGGATAAGGCCCGCATATTCGTGGGGGAGAAATTAGCAGATCAGGATTTTCTGGTGATTATGAGATTTGCATCATTTTAAATGTCGGGAAAATAAATGAAGGTTTTTTTTACTTTGCTAGGGTCTTTGCCAACACCGTTTTTCCGGTTGGATGAAAGCTTATTCCATTGTGAAGGATGGCGTTTTGTCCCTCAATTAATGGTAAGCGTATGATAAGGAAAATGGCAGGGGTGTATTTTTTGCTGTAAAGCTTTCCTGTGTCAGGGAATGCCTGTGAGATAACGCAACAAAACAGGAGATCAATGTATTTTAGCATCAATCCCTGCATCACAAATCGCCTCTTTCATAGGCTTCAATTCATCAAAAGTTCCTGTTTTTACCGTGCACTTGCCCTTGTAATGGATTATCCAGGTACATTGCTCGGCTTGTTCGGGAGAGTGTCCGCAAACTTTAATCAAGGTGTTGATCACATGATCAAAGGTATTGAAATCATCATTATAAACTACCAGGTCTTTGAGGTCTTCAGTGATCTCCTTTTCAAGGACCGAAAAATCATGTTTTTCCTGATAGCTGAATTCCATATTCATCAGTTTTAACTACAAAATTAAAAAAAATTATTCATTTTTGACTTCTGACTAAGGTTATAACCTAATTATTTTTGGTTATCATCTTTGTTATTTTGAAAAGGAAAAAGACTGAATATTGATAAAAACAGCCTTGCTCACCGATTTATTAAAACAAACCATCATGCCGATATGACGCCCGGATTAGTATTTTCTGTGATCGCCGGATATTTTGTGTTGCTGTTATTCATTGCCAGGATCACCTCCAGAAAAGCCACTACACAGGTCTTTTTTACCGCCAACAGGCAATCGCCGTGGTTTGTTGTCGCTTTCGGAATGCTGGGAGCGTCTCTCTCAGGAATCACTTTTATTTCCGTGCCGGGCGAAGTTGGGAACAGCCAGTTTCAGTATTTCCAGGTCGTGTTGGGTTATTTACCGGGATACCTCATCGTGGGTGCCGTGCTGTTGCCATTGTATTATCGCCTGAATCTCATAACAATTTATACCTTTCTCGAAAAGCGGTTTGGCTTCTGGTCGCACAAAACAGGCTCGTTTTTCTTTTTGCTGTCCCGTACAGTAGGTGCGGCTTTCAGGCTCTTTCTTGTTGCCGGCGTGCTGCAGATGGCGATCTTCAATGCCTGGGGCATACCGTTCTGGGTCACGGTCATGATCACCATTGTACTTATCTGGATTTATACTTTCAAGGGGGGCATCAAGACCATCGTCTGGACGGATACACTGCAGACATTTTTTATGCTCGCTTCGGTGGTGATCAGTATCATTATCATCATGAAAGCGCTAAATATCGGTTTTGTCGAATTGCCCGGCGTGATTGCAAAGAGTGAATATTCGCGGATGTTTGAATGGGACTGGAAGGCGCCCGGGAATTTTTACAAGCAGTTTTTTGCCGGCACCTTCATAGTGATCGTGATGACAGGCCTCGACCAGGATATGATGCAAAAAAACCTGACGTGCCGCAACATCAAAGAAGCGCAGAAAAATATGTTCTGGTTTAGCATTATCCTTGTAGTAGCCAACCTGATGTTTTTGTCGCTCGGAGCCTTGCTGTATATGTTTGCCGCAGAAAAAGGTATTGCCCTTCCGGAAAGAACTGATGATCTTTTCCCGTTTCTGGCGCTCAACCATTTCACAACCTTGGCGGGGGTGATGTTCATACTCGGTATTGTAGCGGCGGCATATTCCAGTGCCGACTCGGCACTCACCTCGCTGACCACATCATTTTGTGTCGATTTTCTCGATTTCGAACACAAAGAGGAAACGAAGAGAAAAAAGATCAAAGTGAGGGTACACATTGCCTTTTCCGTGCTTATCTTTTTCGTCATCATCCTCTTTAATCTGATCAATGACGAAAGCGTGATTACGTCCTTGTTCAAAGCAGCAGGGTACACGTACGGGCCATTGCTGGGGATGTTTGCCTTTGGTATGCTCACCAGGCGGGATGTAAAAGACAAGTGGGTGCCGTGGATCGCCGTGCTCTCACCGGTATTGTCTTATATTGTCAATATCAATTCCGAGGCATGGTTCTCAGGCTATAAATTCGGATTTGAAATACTGATCCTCAACGGAGCGATCACCTTCCTGGGCCTGTTGGCAGTTTCACACAAAAAAATACCTCAATCTTCATAGTACTTTTCCAGTACCGGCTTCACAACCTTTGTCCAAATGGCGTAGCCCTTTGCATTCATGTGCAGGTTGTCCTTGATGAAAATATCCTTTTTCACCATGCCGTTGTCGTCAAGCATGGCCGAGGCTGTGTCGATATAGTACCAGTCGTCTTTTTTTTCAATGAATTTTTTAATCTTCTTATTCGCTTTCTGAAATTTCTCCCAGTATTTCCACCGGCTCACGGAAGGTTTTAATGGCAGAAAAAATACTTTAGTGTCCGGCAGATTGTCTTGCATCCAGGCATAAAACTTTTTAAAACTCTTTACAGCCGTTTTTGCCGGCACATCATCGTGGGCAATGTCGTTTTCGCCACAGTACAATACGAGCAGTTTGGGATGATGCGGCAGAATGATCCTGTCGGCGTAATGGATAACTTCAGGGATGGTCGAACCGCCGAATCCGCGATTGATGGCTGGGAGGGGCGTCATATCCTGTTGCAGTGTTTTCCACATCCTGATGCTCGAACTGCCCGTAAACAGAATGGCCTCGGGGTGGTAGCCTTCAGCACGGTCTTCAGTCTCAAACTCAAGTATGGTCTTCTCAAAACGGTCGATCTTCGGCTGTGAAAAAGCGGCCTGGCAGAGCGTGACCAGAATCAGTAACAGGAAAAATCGTTGTTTTTTCATGGTGTAAAATTTTCAGTGAGATTTAACCGGATATCACAATTTATATCCATTTATAAAAATATGTTATCCCCGGGCTGATTATTTTCGTACCTTTTAATGCAAGGTACTGTTTTATAAAATATAATCATCATGGCTACAAAAAGGGAAATTGATCAGCATAAAAAGATCCTCGGTATTTTATTCATTGTATTCAGTGTGTTGCACATCGCTTTTATCATCTTTATTGTTTCATTGTTGTCGACGGATGTATTACCTATTCCAGATGATGAATTAGAGGTGGTGGTATTTGTAAGCATCGCCAAATACGCGTTGATTACCATCACATTGTTGCTTATGGTTCCATCGCTGATAGCCGGCATAGGCTTGCTGCAAAAAAAAGACTGGGCGCTCACGCTGGCTTTCGTCATCGGTATCATCGGATTGCTCGGGTTCCCGCTCTGGACATTTATCGGGATTTATGCCATTGTTGTGTTCATTTTGGCGCAAAGTGTGGAGAAGAGCAGGAACGCAACAGACCTTATCGCGGATCAGTAGCCCGGTTTTGTTTGCGGAGATAACGTGTGAGATAGATCAAAGCGCCAAATGCCAGCAATCCCGAAACGGAAAATGATATGATGAAATTATCGGGGTTATTGTTATAGCTGTATCCGGCGAAGACCCCGCCGACGCCTATGCCCGCTTCCAGGGCTATGAACATGGTAGACATGGCCCTGCCGCGAAATTTCTCATCCGCCAGATCGACGGTCCAGGCAAATATGGTTGGTGAGGTAAAACCCGCTGCCACACCGAAAAGTAAAGCCCCGATGTAAAACAACAGATCGGAGGTGCTGACTCCCAGCAAAATCATTGTAATCCCATAGAGAAAAGTACCCAGCATCAATACGGGCACTCTGCCGTATTTGTCACTCATCTTGCCCGCGAAGAACCGGATGGCCAGCGAGGAGATAGTGAAAATACTGAAAAACAGCCCTTTGTTCATGATGCCGTGATGCTTGCTCAGATCGGGGATCAGTGTGAGGATAGTACCGAATGAGAATGCCGTGAGCAGCATCGTAAAGGCTGCCGGGACAGCCCGCGGTTCGAAGATATCTTCTTTTTTAAGTTTGAGCAAAGACCATCTGAAGCGCTTTCGCCTGATCAGTGTTTCCGGCATATTCAGCACAACGACTATCGAAAGCAGAGCGAAAATGGAAGAGGTATAAAACATCCAGTCGTACCCGAAATGCATCGCCACCAAACTTCCTGCCGCAGGGCCAGCCGCCATACCGAGGCTGCCGGCCATACCCAGAATACCCATCGCCTCACCCCTGCGGTGTACGGGAGAAATATCTCCCACATATGCCGATGTTGCTGTCGGCTTGAAGCCCGTGGACATACCGTGGATGAGTCTGAGGGTGAAAAAGCCGAGTACTGTGGTCCATAGCGGATAAAGAAACCCCGCAACAATGCAGATAAACACACCGTAGATGATGACCGGTATCCGGCCGATGGTGTCGGTGAGCCTGCCGCTGAAAGGTCGTGACAGTCCGGCCATAAGCGTAAACAGTGGAATGATGAGCCCTTTGTGCTGTCCGCCGCCGATCGATGTGAGGTAGTCGGGCAACTCGGGGATAATGAGGTTGAAGCTGGCAAAAAAGAGGAAGGAGCTCAGACAGAGCAGCCAGAACCGGCGGGTATACAGTTTTGTGTTTTCCTCGATCATGCCTTCAGAAAAGTGAAGAGCAAAGGTAATTCAAAAATAATTCAAATGGTTGACGGGGCGGATGAGTATTTGGTTACTTTCCCCCGGTTTTTTACAGGAACTTAAAATTCCAAAACCCAAGCAAGTTTTTGCAAAAATATTGATAAGGGCTCATAATTTTAATTCAAGTGCACTTTCATTTTCTTTTGCTTGCCCAAAAGAAAACCTGCCTCGCCGGACATTTTAAATGCCGGTTAACGCACAGGCAAAATGTGGCCACACTGCCTGTGGATATCCCCTCCCGCCTGAGTATTAATCCATTAATATTATTCAACAATGTTCCGAAAACCTGTTTCAAACAGCCCTCCCCGAAAGTCCCTTTATGAAAAATCGATACTTTTCCATGAATGCGATCATACATACTGAGGGAGGTTCTGCTTGCCCTGTTTTCAAGCCTTTTTTACATGGCGGGTAGTGGAAACTATTTTCTTTTTACTAATCTTTAACCCAAAATTCTCAATAACCTTTCTATTCCGAGCTTAAACTACTTTAAAATCAGGCACTTCGTTCACGCCTGTCTGCCGCAGGTTTGATTCGTCACCATAATAGTGTTAAGTCAAGAATAAAATGATGCCGGGTGCAGTTTGCAACTACACCCTGATATTTCCAAAACGGTTATTATGCGGATTGT
>WGED01000756.1 GCA_015492915.1 Cyclobacteriaceae bacterium | reverse complement strand
TCATGGAAGTGTGCGGTTGGTAACAGTCCCGGCCTGTTCGGTTTTTGATTGTTATTCCATGAAAAAACGATGATTTTTACCCCTCAACCCGCTCTATATCAGCGCCTAATGCCTTCAGACGGGTGTCGATATGCTGATAACCCCGGTCAATCTGATCAATATTGAGTATTTCGCTGGTGCCTTCTGCGCTCAATGCCGCTATGAGCAATGCCACACCGGCACGTATATCAGGTGAGGTCATCCTGATGCCTTTGAGCGGAAACTTACGATCGAGCCCGATGACCGTGGCGCGGTGGGGGTCGCAAAGAATGATCTGCGCGCCCATATCGATAAGCTTGTCGACAAAGAATAAGCGACTCTCAAACATTTTCTGATGGATAAGCACCGTCCCCTTGGCCTGTGTTGCCACCACGAGTATGACACTGAGAAGGTCAGGCGTCAGTCCCGGCCAGATGGCGTCGGAGATGGTCATAATGGAGCCGTCAATAAACGTCTCAACCTCATAGAAGTGCTGCGCCGGGATGTGAATATCATCTCCCTTATATTCCATGGAGATGCCGAGTTTTCTGAACGAATCAGGGATAATACCCAAATGTTCTATTCCAGCATTTTTGATGGTAATATCAGACTGTGTAATCGCAGCAAGACCTATAAATGAGCCTACCTCAATCATATCGGGCAACAGTGTGTGTGTCGTACCGTGGAGGCTTTCCACTCCTTTGATTGTCAGTAAATTAGATCCGATACCACTGATGTTTGCCCCCATTTTATTGAGCATCCTGCAAAGTTGTTGTACATAAGGCTCGCAGGCGGCATTGTAGATGGTCGTGGTGCCTTTTGCCATAGTGGCCGCCATCACGATATTGGCCGTACCGGTGACGGACGCCTCATCCAGAAGCATGTAAGCACCCTTGAGCGCAGAGGCATCAATGCTGTAAAAATCATGATGGTAATCAAAATCGAACCGGGCGCCGAGATTCCGGAAGCCGATGAAGTGTGTATCAAGGCGTCGCCGGCCTATTTTATCTCCTCCTGGCTTGGGTATCTGTGCCTTACCGAAACGAGTCAATAATGGCCCCAAAATCATGACAGAACCTCTCAAGGAGGCTGCCTTTTCTTCATAAGCTTTTGTTTTCAGATAATCCGGATTGATGTCATCGGCAACAAATCGCCAGCTACCTCCTCCAAGTTTTTCAATTTTTACCCCAAGATCGGACAACAAGTCAATCAGCCTGTTGACATCACGGATATCGGGAATATTGTGGATAGTGACGGGTTCGGATGTGAGCAAGGTTGCGCATAACACCTCCAGGGCTTCATTCTTAGCTCCCTGAGGCGTGATGTCGCCGCTCAGGGGCCTGCCTCCGGTTACCCTGAAAAATGACATTAGTTTCTTCTTCTGCGCCCGCCGTTGGATCTCCTGTTTTTATTCTGTTTGCTCTTGCGCTCTTTCACTACAGAGTCAAACAAATTTTCAGCTCGCACACGATCGATGTCGATGGTTAGCTGGCCTTTGGACATTTTTTTCAGATCACGCAATATTGTCACCTCGTCAACATTTTCCCTGTTCCATGAACTCTGGAAGCTTTTCATCAGCTTACCGATTTTGATTACGGCACTTTCCCGTTCTTCGGGATCTTCCAGCTCCATGGCTTTTTTTACCAGATAAAGGATATTGCGGCCATAGTGTTTGAATTCGAGCTCAGACTCTTTATAAGTCAACCTTTGCGGTGGCTTATTGAGCAATTCCTTATCCGGTGGCGGGTAAGGGCTGTCAATATCAATATCAAAACCGGCCATGATGTAGAGGTCGTCCCATAGTTTCTGGGTAGTCTCCATTGCACTCTTGGCATTCGGGTTGATGAGTTTCATGAGCTCTACCAGTACATAGGCAGCCTGCGTCCTTTTTTCTCTGTCCTCAATGGTTTTGATGTAGTCCACCAATTTCTGCATGTTCCGGCCGTATTCTTTAAGAATCAATGGCGGTCTTACTGTATTGTATTCACTAACTGAATTGTTCATAAAAATTTAAAAATTAAAATAATCGGTGAGATTTTCTGCGGCTTATGTAGAATGAATCTTTAGCTTGGCAAAGCTAAGCAATAATGTTTTTTCTCCAAAATTATCAAACATAACCTTTGCTTTTCTGCTCGCTCCGCCCACATCCATTGCCACCACTTTACCAAAGCCAAACTTAGGATGCTCTACCCGCATACCTTCTTTCAGGTTGCTCGTATCACTTGGTGCAAAGTCCGGCGACGGCTTGTGCGTATACATGTTGTTCTGTGCCGGTTTGCTCTCCTTTTTCATGCCCGAAACCAGTGATTTCGCATAATGCGAAGTTTGCCTGGGCATTTCCACCGGTTGTGAAACTTTCTTATTCACCTTGATGCAAGACGGGTCCACTTCATCCAAAAAGCGACTCGGTTCACAACTTTTGAGATGGCCGAACCGGTATCTGGTATTGGCATAAGAGAGAAATAATTTCTGCTTGGCCCTCGTAATAGCCACATAAAACAACCTGCGCTCCTCCTCCAGGTCTTCCCGGCTCGTCAGCATCATTTGTGAAGGAAACAAGTCCTCTTCCATACCAACGAGATAAACAACTTTAAATTCAAGGCCTTTGGCCATGTGAATGGTCATGAGCGTCACCTTTTCCTCATCGTCATCAGTATCTTCATCCACACTGGTGATGAGCGCTACCTCCTGCAGAAAGGTATCCAAACTTTTGTCCTCAATTTCTTTGTTATCGACAAATTCTTTGATGGCATTGAGTAGTTCCTGTACGTTCTCATATCTGTTGAGCCCTTCAATTGTCTTGTCCTCATAGAGCTCACGCAACAATCCCGAATGCTTAGCGATATAGCTCGCCGCCTCATAGGCGTCTTTTTTCTTTACCACTGCCATGAAGCTTTTAATCATGGTGGCAAACTGATCAACTGTATTGGTAATACGACCGTTAAGGTACCGCATCACATTGCTTACCACATCCCAGAGAGACACCTGGTGCTGGTCGGCCGCGACCACAATTTTGTCAATGGTTCCCTGACCTATGCCGCGCTTGGGCAGATTGATGATCCGTCGCAGCGCCTGCTCGTCATTCTGATTGATCACAAAACGGAGATAGGACAAAAGATCCTTGATCTCTTTGCGCTGATAGAAAGAAAGACCGCCGATGATCTTATATTTGATGTTAGACCGCCGCAGGGCTTCTTCTATAGCCCTTGATTGAGAATTGGTACGATAAAGCACCGCAATCTCATTGTTTTTGATCTGATGATTGAGCTTTTGTTCAAAGATAGAGGTAGCCACGAGCCGAGCCTCTTCATTGTCAGAATTTGCCCTGAGCAATTCGATAAGCTCTCCCTCGTCATTGGCTGTCCATACCTCCTTTTTCAATTGAGCCTTGTTATTGGCGATCACGGAATTGGCCGCATTGACGATGACCTTGGTAGAACGGTAATTCTGCTCCAGCCTGATCACCTTCAGGTCGGGGTAGTCCTTTTCAAAGTTGAGGATATTACGGATATCCGCACCGCGGAAAGCATAAATACTCTGTGCATCATCACCCACCACGCAGATGTTCTGATGTACGGCAGCCAGCTTTTTGGTTATGAGATATTGGGAATAATTGGTGTCCTGGTACTCATCAACGAGGATATATCTGAAGCGATGCTGATACTTGTGCAGCACTTCGGGATGATCGCGAAAGAGCACATTCGTATTGAACAAAAGATCATCAAAATCCATGGCAGACGCTTTGAAGCACCGATCGCTATAGGTTTTGTACAATTCGCCCATCCGTGGCCGCATAGCCAGCTCATCATCAGCCCTTATTTGCGGATTGTTAACATATTCCTGCCAGGAGATCAGCTTATTTTTGGCGCCCGAAATGCGGTTGAATACCACATTGGGCTTATATACTTTATCGTCGAGTTGCAGTTCTTTGATAATCTGCCTCAGCAATGTTTTCGAATCATCGGTATCATACACTGAAAAGCTCGATGGATAGCCTAATAAATCAGCCTCACGCCTCAGTATCCGCAGAAATACGGAGTGGAAAGTCCCCATCCACAGGTTTCTCGCATCGCTGCCGACCACCTTTTCGATGCGCTCTTTCATCTCTTTGGCGGCTTTGTTGGTAAAGGTGAGCGCCATGATATTGAAAGGATCGACCCCATTGGAATGCATCAGGTGAGCGATCCTGAAAGTAAGCACACGTGTTTTGCCGGAGCCGGCCCCGGCAATGATCATACAAGGTCCTTCGGTGTTTATGACCCCTTCCCGCTGCGGTTCATTCAGGCTTTCCAGATATTCCATCTCCAGTTTTTAGTCAGCCCGAAAGTTACGAATATATATCCCATTGCTACAAGGCAAAAAATGGTATTACCGTCATTATTTTTCAAAAAATAAAATTAACTTACAGAGCTGTTGCAAAATCAAAGTTATGGACGAAGGCCCGTATCATTGTTGCTCATATTTTTTAACCCCGCTGTAAGGCGCCAGTACGGCTTCCTTACAGTTGATAACATAAGGAGGCCGAAATGATCAGGATTTGCAAAACTTTTGGCGGGTACGAGGAACTTACCAAAATTGAAAAAGGCTGCTGGATAAATGTAGTACAACCCTCCTCCGAAGAAATTCAGCGATTATCATCCGTTTTTCATATTCCCAGCGATGTCATCAACGATATCCTTGACCCCGACGAGCGATCGCGTGTGGAGTTCGACGACGAATGGACGCTGGTAATCATGCGCATACCTATTCGGGAGCAAAACAACGGTGTGCCGTTTCATACTATTCCTGTAGGCATTTTTATGTCGGAGCATTTCACGCTGACACTTTGCGGCAAAAAGAATGAGGTGTTGCCGCCCGACAATAATACTCTATTCAAAAAGCACGACATGCATCAGACTGATAGTATCAACTTCATTCTGCGCCTCTTTCTGCGTGCTTCCAACATTTACATGAAATATCTCAAAAACATCAACCGCCAGACTTCCATGATCGAACAGGACCTTGAGAAATCAATCAAAAACAGAGAGCTGAACAAGCTGCTGAAAATGGAGAAATGCCTTGTCTATTTCATTACTTCTCTCAAAGCCAACGAGATGGTGCTTTCGAGGCTGCGTACCTCCAAAAGAATTACTACTGAAATCAACGAAGACCTGCTCGACGACGTGATCATTGAGAACAAACAGGCGCTGGCCATGGCTCAAATATACTCCGATATCCAGAGCGGGATGATGGATGCCTTCGCCTCGGTGATCTCCAACAACCTGAACGACGTAATGAAGCAACTGACACTCATCTCCATTATCCTGATGATACCGACGCTCATCGCAAGCATTTTTGGTATGAACGTGCCCAATTATATGGAAAATTCCATGATGGCCATGCCGGCAATTATCGCACTATCGTTGTTGTTATCAGTACTCGGCGTTGTTTTATTCAGAAGAAAACGGTGGTTCTAAGCTCATAACAAGTATCTCCGAAAATCAATCGATCCTGGGAAAGTCCTCATAGCTGATAAAATCCAGGTCAGAGGCCACAACATTCTCCTCTACCTGTTTCAATGTTTTCATCCCGGGTATCACAACGTGTGCTGCGGGATGCGCGATACAAAACCGCAAACTCAGTTGCGCCATGCTGTAGTTTTTGTGCTTTTCGAAAAACGGCTTCATCTTTTCGAGCTGTATAAGATATTTTTCGAGTTTATCCGGCGAGAGATTGAAACTCCGGTGATCGTCCTCGCCAAATCGGCTGTCGCGGTTAAACTTACCTGCCAGCACACCGAACAGGATCGGAATCCGCACGATCACACCCGTATTGTATTTCAAGGCCATGGGGAAAAGGACATTTTCAGCCTCACGTTCGAGCAGGTTGTATCGCACCTGTATAACATCAATGAGTTCGTGATGCCTTTCCAGGATATGAGCCTGTGTCGTCTCCTGAAATGACTGCACACTCCACCCTGCATGTCTGATCTTGCCCGATTTCTTCAGTGCTTCGAGCGCCTCCCAAGGTTCATCCCGTTCGAGGATATCCAGGTCAGGGCTGTGCAACTGCAGGATATCAAGCGCCTCCACACCCAGCCTTTTGATGCTCTGTTCGGCCGCGAAAATCAGGTGCTTTTTCGAATAATCGGGATTACCGGGTGTTATGACCTGATTTTCGTTTAGGTAAGGATAAAAATTATTGCCCGCTTTCGTGGCGATGACAATATTATCAGCATTCCCGCGCTCTTTGAGAACTCCGGCAATCAACTCCTCCGAATGCCCCGAGCCGTAAGTATCTGCCGTGTCGATGAATGTGACGCCCCTGTCAAGCGCCGCATGCAGGGCTCGCATGGATTCCCTGTCGTCCGTTTTGCCCCAGTCTCTGCCGCTGATACCCCAGGCGCCGAAACCTACAGTAGAAATTTCAAGGTCTGTTTTTCCGAGTTTGGTATATTTCATTTTTTATTCGATCAGGTTATTAATAAAATTCTTGAAAAATTAACTAAAATTCCTGAAGTCGCTGATACCGTGTCATGAATTTATGATTATTATTCCATTCGGCATCATACCGGACACAACCATGATCACCCGCCCCCTGTTGTCAGATCAATAAAGAAGAATTACCATTTTTTCATGGCACCAATCTCACTATCGGAAATAAAATATGGATAGCCCGTCCTGTTATATCCTCCGAAATTATTAGTTTGGCACTCCGTTTTCAATAAGATTTGTCCGACATGAAAAATATCTTCGCATTATCACTTTTTGTCATAATCCAGATCGCGAACACACCAGGCCTCTTAGGGCAGGACCCGATTGTGATCAAAAAAATATACGATGCGGCGCCATACAGTTCGTGTCCCGATATTGCCTACTTCCGGGATAAGCTGTTCATCGCTTTTCGCGAAGGCGCTTCCGCACCTGGAGAAAAGGCGGGAGACCATGGGAAAATAAGGATTTTATCATCCAATGACAGTGAGTACTGGGAACCGGTTGCCCTGATTGAAATAAAGGGATTGGATCTGAGAGACCCTAAGCTGGCAGTCACATCAAAAAATAAACTATTGATCCTGATGGACGGTGCGAAAGTGGATAACGGCAAACTGATCGAATTTAAGACCTACTACTCAATTTCCGATGGCGCCGGAAAGAAATTTTCGATGCCGGAGCCTGTTGAATATGTAAATTTCGATGGCAATTTTAAAAGATTGTGGCGGCTTAGCTGGCACGATAAGACAGGCTACGGGGTGGCTTATTCTGTCGATGAAAACGGGATGACAGACCAATCGCAGGCATGGCTGGTAAAGACAGGCAAGGGCATCGAATTGGAAATGATCTCCGATCTAAAAGCAGATGGTGCTCCGAATAAAGCGACCATTGGTTTTGCCGCCAGGGATGAAATGATGATGCTTCTGAGAAGAGACAGTGAAGACAAATCAGGCCTGTTCGGCAAATCTAAACCACCTTACACCGAATGGTCATGGGAAAAACTCAATTTCAGCCTCTTCGCACCTGATTTTGAATTAATCCCGATTAACAAAATTGTGATCGGCATGAGGATGATTGATGAAAATGGTGCTTACGTAGCGCTTATGCTCGGAAAAGAAGACCTCAATTTCCATGAGATTATGCGCCTGACCAGCGGAGGGGATACAGGCTGTCCCGGTATGGTATCAATCGGCGGCTATATATGGATGACGTTTCATTCAAGCCACCAAGGCAAAACGGCGATATATTTCACCAAAATCCCATACAATAAGCTGAACTGATTAAAGATCATGGGTTTTTGGTGATTATATAAAAAGGTCACACAGACGGGCTCGTAAAAACCCTTTTAAATCTGCAATGAGTAATTTTCCGAATTTTTACATTGCCTGTGACGACTAGCTAAAAATTGCTTTCTTTTCATAGAATTTTGTTGTTTATTTTTAACCCAGAATTATCACCAGGATTTCGTAATGAGAGGTTAAAGTACAACTTGTCCCGCATGGCGGGAAGAAAATCAGCACGTTTGATGAGGAGGCATAATGTACTTTTATGGTGACGAATCAAACGTGAGTGAAACGTCTGATTTTGAAGTAATTTAAGCTCGGAATAGAAAGGTTGTTGAGAATTTTGGGTTTAATATTTAACCATGGCATTTACAATAAACGGAAACGTAAAATGGGGCATCATCGGCTGTGGTGATGTGACCGAAAAAAAGAGCGGCCCGGCCTTTCGGAAAGTGCCGCACTCAGAGCTGGTGGCAGTGATGCGCCGAAATGGAGAAAAAGCTGCAGATTACGCCCGCAGACATAATGTACCGAAATGGTATGACGATGCCGACAAGCTCATCAATGATCCCGATGTCAATGCCGTTTATGTCGCCACGCCCCCCGATACTCATGCCGAACACACTATCAGGGCGCTGGAAGCAGGGAAGCCTGTGTATGTGGAAAAGCCCATGGCGCGCAATTCGGATGAATGCAGGCAGATGATCGAAGCAAGTGAGCGAACAGGGATGCCACTGTATGTAGCGTATTACCGCAGGGCATTGCCTTTTTTCGTGAAGATAAAAGAGCTGATCGACATGCAGGCAATCGGCAATATCAAAACAGTGAACGTAACGCTGCACCTGCCACCCAAATCCGAAGAGCTCAAGGGAAAACCCGGGTGGCGTGTTTTTCCGGAGATCTCCGGCGGAGGACACTTCCACGATCTCGCTTCCCATCAGTTTGATTACTGTCTCTTATACACATCTCCGAGCC
>WGED01000755.1 GCA_015492915.1 Cyclobacteriaceae bacterium | reverse complement strand
ACGTTTGGCTCTCCGGTGATCATTTATCTGATTTTGGCATGGATCATCAACATCCGCAAACATCTGCGCCGAAGCAGAAACGTGTTGTGGTATTAATGCTTATTTGAAATGCAAATCAGAAAATTTTCTTCTCCTTTTCAAGTGATAATCTATCAATAAAAATCCCCGGTACATCCCTTCAAGGTGTCCTCGCTGCACGTTCTTCCGCTTTTTGAGATTTCGATTAAGATTGCTGAGGATGTAAAAATGTGCTTGAATGATTTTCAGGGCATTTTTGAACTCACCGGTCAGGATAAACTTCATCACAGCCACATAATCTATAAGCCATCTGACGGGCAACTTCCAGATAAGCTGCCCTGAGGGAAGATTTTTGATCAATACCATCATGGAATTACGGAAATTGAGATATGTTTTGCGAGGATTGGAGTAATCTAGTGTGCCGCCACCTACATGAAAAACATACGAATCTCCACAGTAAAACACTTTGTATCCGTCTTGTTTCATTCTCCAGCAGAGGTCGATTTCTTCCATGTGGGCAAAAAAGTCTTCATCAAATCCCCCGTATTTTCTGAACAGGTCGGTGCGAATGATGAAAGCGGCGCCGGTAGCCCAGAAAATTTCCCTGGTATCATCATATTGTCCGGAATCTGTCTCTATCGTATCGAAAATCCTGCCCCGACAAAATGGATAGCCGTATTTGTCAATAAAGCCGCCCGCCCCACCTGCGTATTCAAATTTATCACGCATATGAAAATCGAGCAATTTTGGCTGTATTGCAGCTATCCGTGGGTCATTGTCCATCAGGTTTATTATGGGATTAAGCCAGTTTTCTGTAACCTCGACATCCGAATTTATAATGACGCTGTATTCTGAATCCACATGGCTGAGTGCTAAATTATAGCCTTTGCAAAAGCCGTGATTTTCATGGAGATCAAGTGATTTTACATCGGGAAAATGATTCCGGAGGTATTGGAGGGACCCATCGGCAGAGCCATTATCTGCGACAATAATTTCACAATCCGGACTGAACTTAATGATGGTCGGCAGGAATTTTTCAAGAAAATTTTTGCCATTATAGTTGAGTATGACGACAGAGACCCGGGCCATTTAAAACATGTTGTTGAAGTCGAGTCCGGGGATATTGGGCATCATGCCCTGGGTGGTTTTTCTCACCTCTTCGCTGGCTTTTTCTTCCACGTTCTGGATGGCAATATTTACCGCAGCCACTACCAGGTCCTGAACCATTATTTTCTCTTCTTTATTCAGCAATGATTCATCTATTTCGACCGATATCACTTTTTTACGACCGTTGACGATTGCCTTCACCATGCCTGCACCGGCTTCACCCTCAGCGGTAATTTTATCCAGATTTTCCTGTACTTCTTTCAGCTTGGCCTGCATATCCTTAAGCTTGCCAAACATTCCTGTTATGTCCATGTTTTTCGTTTTTATCTTATTAGCACTACTTCTCCTGATTTCACAAACGTAATTCCCATATCGTCGGTTAATGTGGTGTGGTGAATGTACACTCCCGGAGGTGCATATTTGCCATCAACAGTACCGTCCCAGCCTTTTTCCATGTCATCTGTCTGATATATTAACTCACCCCACCGGTTAAAGATTTTCATGGTTGCCGAGCGAATATACCGGCTTTTGAAATTGAATATATCATTGGTCCCATCACCATTCGGTGAGAAAGCATTCGGAAAGGCAACTTTAGATCTGTATATGATTTCCAGATAATTTGACTCTGCAGTTCCATTGGCAGGATCAACCGGAGTGGCAACCACTTTGTATAAAATATATTGATAGGGATTGTCCGGGTTTTCTGTATAAGTAGTACCCAACCCCATAGGGATGGTTTCAATCAACCGGCCGTTCTCATCATATTTTTCAAGCGTATAATAACTCACACCATTTTGCCACCCTTCATAGGCAGACCATGTGATGGTCTGATCTGCCTCTGAAACCAGAAGTATTGGACTGGCTATGACGCTTTCTGCAGAGAGTATATCGCAGGCATCGACATAGTTAATTTTGTAATAATACCTTGTGGATTGAGTAAATAACCCGGAATCGGTGTATTCTGTACCCGCGACCGTATCAATGACCTGGTACTGATTACCATCTACTGACCGGGAAATAATGTAAACTGTTGCCAGGGAATTTGGTGGAGGGGACCATGTCAGTTTGACATCCTGATCTGAAACCGTGGCTGTAATTTCTTCGATGGGCTCGGGAATAACGGTGGAAATGGCTGTGACACGATTGGTGTCCGAGATGCTGACAAATCCATTATTCTCCTGCATCTGTACCTGATACGCGTAAGTGATGCCGCAAATCACAAGGTCGTCCAGGTATTGCATCTGGCCCTGCACGCCGATAGTTGCGATTACGGATCCGTCTTTGAAAATCGAATAAGATAAAAAATCAGTGGATGAAGTGGACCAATCGACCTGATTCTGACGGTTCAGAGCAGTTGTTTGCAGGTTTATACTACAGCCGATATTAGATTGCCTGGTGTCATTATCACACGGGTCAAAGGCTGTGATGCTGATGCAATAATAGTTATCTCGAGTATTGAGGTTTTGTAAAATATATCTGGTCGGATTCATGACCCGGTTGATGGTGTCGACGATGGTAAACGAAGCATCGTTCTGGCTTTTTATCTCAATCAGATAATTATTGTTCGGTTCGAGGTAATACTCCACGGCAATCATCCCGGAAGTAGCGCTTGTATTTAGTACCTGCACCTGCTGAATGGTAGCAGGTTGGATATCGAGGATCATATCCAGGGTTTTGGTAGTGCGATCACAATTTAAATTAGAAGAATCTGTCGGTGACTGGCTTCCATTGATCAACCCCTTGACCGTGACATTGAAGCTGCTAATCACTCCATAGTCATGAGAAGTTAACGTATTTGCGGTAGTTATGTCTGTGTTACCGTCGCCCCAGTCTATCTCAAACGCTTCATACAATGTATCTTTCACCATCACCGAACCGAACGTACCCTTGCAGTTAAAAAGATAAAACTCAGGCGGATACTGATCTATGACTTCAACATATACGGTATCCTGTCTGGGATCGGCATTAGCCACGGTCTGGATGATCCTGTAAACACCGGGCTGAGAATATGTGTGAAATTCAATCGAATCTATCGGGCTGCCGTCACCGTAATCGTAGTTTATCGGTATGGTGTCCGGAGCGCCTGACAAATCGGTAACAACAACAGTAAACGGATTACATCCGATTGGTGAATTCACTTCAAATTTTGCCCCGTACTGCGCCTGCACGAACAAAGCCGGGAGGGACATAAAAATAAAAAAGATGACAAAAGCTTTATTTTTTAATGACAAGGCAAAATCGGATAAATAACTTATATAAAACGCGTTACCTCAAATTTAATTATTAATATAAGAGAATGGCCTTTCCCCTGTGTAATTATGTAAGAAATTCAATCAATTCGTCAAGCTCCAGTTTTAGCTGCTCACCTGTCTTCATGTTTTTTAACTGATACTTTCCACTCTTTACCTCATCGTCCCCGATCAGGATGACAAAGGGCACACCTTTTTTATTGGCATAGCTCATCTGCTTTTTGATTTTAACCCTGTCGGGATAGACTTCACTTTTAATCCCGGATTTTCTCAGTGCAGAAACAACTCTAAGGGATTCTTTGAATGAGATATCATCGAAATGCACTATAAATGCTTTGGCTGCGGCCTCGGTATTTTCCGGGAATAATCCCAAATCCTCCATGACATCATAGATCCTGTCGACTCCGAAAGAAAAGCCTACCCCTGAAATACCTTCAAGGCCAAACACACCGGTAAGATTGTCGTAGCGGCCACCACCGCCAATACTGCTTTTGATGCTCGAGTTGTTGGCCCTCACTTCAAGTATAATTCCCGTATAGTAGGTGAGCCCCCGGGCCAGTGTGAGGTCAATAATGATGTTTTTTTCATGACTGTCCAGATTATGCAGATACCGGAATGTCTCACGTAATTCATCGATACCTTTTTGGCCTGTTTCCGAATCTTTCAGCAGGGATGACAATTGGTTGATTTTTTCTTCATTGGTGCCCTCGATGTCAAAGATCGGATGGAGCATTTTTATTGATTCTGCCGAAAACCCTTCCCGCTCAAGTTCCTCTTCCACCTTTTGTCTGCCTATCTTGTCGAGCTTGTCGATCGCCGTACAAAAAGCCGTCTCCTTCCCGCTTTCGCCAATCCATTCGGTGATAGCGGTGAGCAATTTGCGGTCGTTGATTTTAATCGTAAAGTCATGGAGTCCGAGATTTTTGAAAACCTCCCCGATCATCATGATGAACTCTGCTTCGCACAAAAGTGAGTCGGTGCCCACAACATCTGCATCGCATTGATAAAACTCACGGTATCTTCCTTTTTGAGGACGGTCAGCCCTCCAGACAGGTTGAATCTGGTAGCGTTTAAACGGAAAACTGATATTGTGTTGATTCATCACAACGTACCGGGCAAATGGGACCGTGAGGTCATAGCGTAATCCCTTGCCGGCGATGAGCGGTGTGAGATGCTTATATCCTTTTTCAAAATCCTGAATTGTGGTTTTGGATAAAAAATCACCGGAATTGAGCACTTTGTAAAGAAGTTGGTCTCCCTCCATACCGTACTTACCAGTCAAAATATGCAGATTTTCCATGGCCGGGGTTTCAAGTGGCGGGTAGCCGTATTTTTCAAACACTTGCCTGATCGTGTTAAAAATAAATTGGCGTCTGAACATTTTGTCAGGCCCAAAATCCCTTGTTCCCTGCGGTATGGAAGGTTTTTCCGTTTTCATAATCCTTTGTTTTGCAGCAAAACTACTATGAGAATCAATAATTAAAAATGAATAGAGGATAAATAGCCGTTTTCTCATAGCAGATTCGAAACCAAAATAGTATTACAACGTTTGGTCAAATAAAAAATGCGTTCTATATTTGCGCTCCATTTTAAAACGAACAGAAAAGAAGGAATACATGATCATCATAAATGTTAAAGAAAACGAATCAATCGACAAGGCCCTGAAACGTTTTAAAAAGAAGTTTGAAAGAACCGGTATTCTCAGAGAAATCCGCGAGAGGAATTATTATGAGAAACCGTCTGTAAAAAGACGTGCGACCAAACTTCGCGCTATGTACAGGGAGAAAATGAGGGCCAGAGAAAATTACTAACCCAAAGTTTATTTTTTAATTTCTTTTAAGTATGTTTAGCAAACCTGGCTTACGACCACTGGACTTGCTGACATGACCGAGGTATTTCTTCGATATTTACAATACGAAAAGCGTTATAGCCCGCACACCCTCACCTCATACAAAAACGATCTTGAACAGCTTAGCACCTTTATGGCTGAGCAATATCCCGATACACCCGTCGAAGAGGCCAATCATGCCATTCTGCGTGACTGGATCATTTCACTTTCCGATAAGGGACTGAACGAAAACTCAATAAACCGCAAACTGGTGACAGTCCGGTCGTTTTTCAAATTTCTTCTGAAAAGAGGAGAGATTCGAAAAAACCCTGCTGCCAGGCTCACCAATCTGAAAGCCAAAAAAAGATTACCCCATTTCGTAAGGGAAAGCGATCTCAAACCCCTTCTCGAAGAAAACCAGTTTGAAGAAGAGGGTTTTGCCGGGCTTAGGGATCGTCTGGTAATGGAGATGCTGTACGGTACGGGAATGCGACTCAGCGAATTAATAAATCTCGATGAGAAAAGTATTGATTTTAGTGGTGGCCAAGTCAAAGTACTGGGCAAGCGCAACAAAGAAAGGATCATTCCTTTGCCACACTCTTTGATCGAACTGATAAAATTTTATCTTTCATCAAAAAATGAGACCTTCAAAGGTAACGCCGCGTGTTATTTAATCGTTACTAATAAAGGAGAGAAGAGTTATCCCATGATGATAAACAGGATCGTGAAGAAGTATCTGCGTGCAAGTTCGGTTGACAAAAAAAGTCCGCATATTCTAAGACATACTTATGCAACACATTTACTCGAAAAGGGGGCAGACCTGAATGCCGTGAAAGATTTATTGGGGCATCAGAGCTTGGCTGCCACACAGGTTTATACTCATAATTCGCTTGGCAAGCTGAAAAAGGTATTTGACCAGGCGCATCCTAAATCATAATTTATTTTCAACCTATAAAATTGGTGTACTATGAAGTTACAGATGCATTCTATTCGATTCGACGCTGATCAAAAGTTGATCAACTTCATTCAAAAGAAAGCCAACAAGCTGGACAGGTTTTTTGACCGTATTATTGATGGCGAGGTCTATATGCGACTTGATAAGGATGAAAACATGGAAAACAAGATCATTGAAATAAAGCTTAATATCCCACGGCATCAGTTGTTTGCCAAAGAGAGGGCCAAAACTTTTGAACAAGCCTCTGATATGGCGATCGAAGCACTAAAACGACAGATCATCAAGCATAAAGATAAAATAACAGCACATTAATCAATCAACAGAAAAAGGGGCTCAGGCCCCTTTTTTATTATCTATCCTTAAAAATTGCCATTTTTTCATAGCCCGAAAGCTTCCTGAACCTTCACTACATAATCAAGCCTTTCCCATGTGAACAGTTCTACCTTCTTCGTGACTGTTGAGCCGTTTACTTCAAAAGTGAATTCCTTGACCTCGGGTTTACGGCCCATATGTCCGTATGCGGCTGTCGGAGTATAAATTGGAGACTTCAGATTGAAGCGTTTGATGATCGCCGCAGGGCGCATATCAAATATTTCCATCACTTTGTTTGCTATTTCACCGTCACTCATTGTTACCTTGGAGGTGCCGAATGTGTTTACGTAAATGCCGGTTGGCTCGGCAACGCCGATAGCGTAAGATACCTGTACGAGAATTTCATCCGCTACGCCTGCGGCTACCAGGTTTTTGGCTATATGCCTTGTTGCATACGCCGCCGATCTGTCAACTTTTGACGGATCTTTGCCTGAGAACGCACCGCCGCCGTGAGCACCCCGGCCACCGTAAGTATCGACGATGATCTTGCGACCTGTAAGTCCCGTATCGCCGTGAGGCCCGCCTATCACAAATTTCCCGGTTGGATTTACATGATAGATAATATTGTCATCAAACAAATCCTGTATATGTTTGGGCAAATTCGCCTTAACCCGCGGGATCAGTATCTGGATCACGTCATGTTTTATCTGCCTGAGCATGGTCTCTTCCTCATCAAAATCTTCATGCTGAGTAGAAACCACGATAGTATGGACCCTCAGGGGTTTGTTGTTATCATCATATTCGATGGTCACCTGCGATTTGGCGTCAGGGCCCAGATAGGTCATGATTTTGTCTTCGCGACGGATACTCGAAAGTTCCTGCAGGATTTTATGCGACAAATCCAAGGCAAGAGGCATGAAATTTTCCGTTTCATTGGTAGCATAACCAAACATCATCCCCTGGTCACCGGCACCCTGTTCCATTTCATTTTCCCTTTCCACACCGCGGTTGATATCGGGTGATTGCGGATGGATTGCGGAGAGTACTCCACAAGAGTGGGCATCGAACATATAGTCCCCTTTGGTGTAACCAATATTCGCGATGGTTTTTCTTGCAACCTGTTGCACGTCAATGTAGGCCTCGGTTTTTACCTCACCGCTGATTACCGTCAAGCCTGTAGTAACTAATGTTTCAACAGCAACCTTGGCTTCAGGATCTGCTGCCAGCAAGTGGTCAAGAATAGCATCTGATATCTGATCGGAAACTTTGTCGGGGTGACCTTCAGACACTGACTCTGATGTAAATAAATATGACATTTTAGATATTTTTAGTTGAAATATTCAAACGGGTTGAGATTGAATCCGTGATACCATTGGTAAAGCGGATGCAAAATTGGTTAATGAGATTCACAATTAAAAATTTATGGAAGATTAACTCTTTCATTTGTTTCTATTTTGAACGCTAACTTTTAAAGATAATTACTCGTTTCTTTGAAATGGCATAATGCGTATTTGTTAACCCGTGCTCCGATGAAGTATGGGTTTGAGTTTATGATTTGCACTGTTATATTTGTTTATAACTTACCAATTCGATCATGTCAACATACAAGAATCTGAAGGAACATATAGAAGAAGGGATACTTACTATAACCATCAATCGCCCTGACAAACTTAACGCACTCAATTCACAGACAATGTCTGAGCTGAAAGATTGTATTGAAAAGGCTTATGACGATGATGAAGTAAAAGGAATTATTATTACCGGTGCCGAAAACAAGGCTTTTGTGGCCGGCGCAGATATACGGGAATTTTCAGAACTCAATGAGGTGAATGGCCGCAAGTTTTCTGAAAGAGGGCAGGAAGTTTTTGATATCATCGAAAATTGCCACAAACCCATAGTCGCAGTGGTCAACGGTTATGCGCTCGGAGGTGGATGTGAACTGGCTTTGGCTTGTCACATGAGAATCGGGTCAAAAAATGCTTTCTTCGGGCAGCCGGAAGTCACCCTCGGTATTATCCCCGGCTATGGCGGCACACAAAGACTTACCCAATTGATCGGGAAAGGGAAAGCATTGGAAATGATGATGACCGGGGAAATGATCGGAGCAGAAGAAGCACGTTCGCTTGGCCTGTTGAATCATTTGGAGGTTACGAAAGAAGAAGCTATGGAAAAGGCAAAGGAGATCTTGCAAAAGATTTTTAAAAATGCCCCGCTCGCAGTGGGCATGGTCATCGGCTGTGTCAACGCAGTATTTTCAAAAGAAGAAGATGGGTTTCAGATCGAAGCAAACAGTTTTGCCAGTTGCTGTAAATCAAAGGATTTTAAAGAAGGTGTAGCTGCATTTTTAGAAAAAAGAAAACCACAGTTTAAAGGGGAGTAACATTCCTCTTCGCACTTCGTATGGGTAAAATCAGACAGCTTGCAGGGGAGACTGCAATCTATGGCCTGAGTAGTATCATTGGCAAGGCCATTAATTTTATTTTAGTGCCTTTTTATACCTCTACTGCTGTACTGAAGGTGGAGGAATACGGTATTGTCACGGAACTTTACTCATATGTGGCTGTGCTCAATGTCCTCTATCTCTACGGCATGGAGACGGCTTACTTCCGGTTTACCTCAAAATCAACAGGTTCGGAAAGCAAGATTTACAGCAATGTTTTTTCTTCCATACTTATTACCACTTTGTTCCTCACCGTTATTCTGGTCAGTTATGCCACACCCATTGTCAACTGGCTGGAATTTCCGGGACATGAGCGATATGTGTATTGGTTTGCCGCTATCATCAGCATCGACAGCGTCATGGCGATACCTTTTGTGAAACTGCGATATGAGCGAAAAGCACTGCAATATGCCACCTATAAGCTGATAAATATTTTTCTGAATCTTGGTCTGAATATCTTTTTTCTGTACTTCTGCAAAAATGTCTGGGAAGGAAATTTCCTGCCCGGTTCAAGAGGATTGATAAGTCACATATACAATCCCGAATATAATGTTGAATATGTATTCATATCCAACCTTCTGGCCAATGCCACCTATCTTTTCCTGCTCTTCGGTCTTATAAAAAAGGTGAAATTTGGCATAAATCTCATGATTTTACGCCCCATGCTCATTTACGCGTTTCCATTGTTGCTTTCGCAATTGGCAGGGGTGTTTAATGAGATGTTTTCGCGGATGATGCTAAAAAAAATCTTGCCGGATGGATTCTATGAGAATTTCACCAATCAGGAAGCACTCGGAATCTTCGGGGCAGTTTATAAGTTGTCTATGATCATGACATTGGCCATACAGGCATTCCGATATGCAGCCGAACCGTTTTTTTTCAGAGAAAGTCATGCGAAAGATTCAAAAGAGACATATGCACAGGTATTCCTGTATTTCGGTATATTCGGTTTGTTTGCCGTACTGGCAATCAGTATGAACCTGGATATTCTCAAGCATATTTTCCTGCGCGATCCGGCATACTGGACAGGCCTGCATGTGGTGCCCATGCTTTTATTTGCGAGCCTGTTTCTCGGGTTGTATTACAATTTGTCTATCTGGTTCAAGATCACCGACAAAACATATTTTGGAACGATAATTTCTGTATCCGCAGCCATTCTTACCATCCTGTTTAATTTCCTTCTGATCCCCGTCTGGGGTTACGACGGCAGTGCGATCACAACGCTTATAGTTTACATTTACATGTGCGCCTTTGCCTATTTCACAGGCCGAAAATATTATCCTGTTGATTATAACCTTAAAAAGCTCGGAGGATATATCCTTTTGTCTGTCGGGCTGTTTGTTGTCGGTTGGCATATCAGGTTTGAATCGGCAATACTTACACAGCTAGTAAAGGAAATACCCGTTGTAATATTTACGGCCATTGTGATATGGAGTGAGCGACAAATACTGATGCGAAATAAAAATTAATTCCTACTTTTGTGCTCTTATCCAAAAAGCAGGTAAAGATAACTGTTTGAAAAAAGGTCTAATTTTATAAGTATGAACATCATTATACCCATGGCCGGCATGGGAAAAAGGCTGAGGCCGCATACACTTACCACACCGAAGCCCCTGATACCGATTGTAGGAAAACCGATCGTTTACTGGTTGGTACACGACATCGTGGGCGTTTGCGAAGAGAAAGTGGAAAATATCGGATTCATCATTGGAAGAAATTTTGGTGATGCCGTCGAAAACGAATTGCTGAGCATTGCCGAAAAACTGGGTGCCATGGGACACATCTTCTATCAGGATGAACCTTTAGGTACAGCACATGCCATTTACTGTGCAGAAAAGCTTTTACAAAGCAAAGTAATAATCGCTTTTGCAGATACGTTATTTAAAGCAAACTTTAAACTGGATACAAATCAGGATGCTATCATTTGGGTTAAGAAGGTAAAAGACCCTTCGGCATTTGGTGTAGTGAAATTGAATAAAAAGGGTGAGATCATCGATTTTGTTGAAAAACCGGCGGAATTTATTTCTGATCTTGCCATCATAGGTATTTATTATTTCAGAGAAGGTGAGCAGCTTGCCAATGAGATAAAGGTACTAATGGATAACAAGATCAAAGATGACGGTGAATATCAATTGACGCGGGTACTGGAGACTTTGAAAGAAAAGGGTATGCGCTTTTTGCCGGGACAGGTTGATGACTGGCTTGACTGCGGCAATAAACAGGCCACGATCGAGACGCATAAGGCATATTTCAATTTCATGAAAGAAAAAAGAGTTATCAGTCCAACGGCAAAAACAACCAATTCAGTGTTGATCGACCCCGTGTATTTGGGTGATAACGTGAAAATAGAAAATGTGGTGATCGGGCCTTACGTTTCCGTGGGGGACAATTCAAAAATCAGTGAATCGCGGATACAGAATTCAATTATCCAAAAAGAATGCCTCATTAAAAACGCTAATC
>WGED01000754.1 GCA_015492915.1 Cyclobacteriaceae bacterium | reverse complement strand
GGGTAGGGTAATACGAGGGCGAATGTAACAATGCGAGAACTGACCCCACCACCCGCTGGGGCGTATAGTTACCGCGAGATTGCAGAATATTTTGGATTACACTTAGCCACAGTGGGCAGGGTAATACGAGGGCGAATGTAACAATGCGAGAGCTGACCCCCTCCGCCCAAACAATAAAAGGAGACATTTTATGTTATTTGATTGGGATGAGAAAAAAAGAGAAAAAACGCTTATTGAAAGACAAATTGATTTTGTAGATGCAGTGTTAGTTTGGGAAGATCCAAAAAGACAAGAAAGAGTCGATCTGAGGCATAATTATGGTGAAAAAAGAATACAAACTATAGGAAAAGTCAGTTTTGGTATATTGCTTGTCGTTTATACTGAACGAGTGAATGAGAATGGTCAAGAAGTTGCTAGAATTATATCAGTTAGAAAAGCAAGTCGAAAAGAACGGGAAGAATATGAAAGTCACACTTTTCATGTAAGGAGAATATCATGAGTAAAACATATACACTTGAAGAAATTAAAAAAATGAAAGGCAAAACAGATATTGATTTTTTTAATAAAACTACTGAAAAAGATATTATGGAGCAATCTATATCTGATCCTGATACACCATATTTAACTGAGGATGAAATTAAAGAGTTCACAACTCCAGAAGAAAGGAAGAAAAATGATGGAAAAGGAGATTAAAAAACCAAAAACACTTGAAGAAGTAAAGCAAGAGAAGGGAAAAACATGCTGGGCGTATCTAATATCCGAAGAAAAAAACTCTAACAAAAAAATCCAGCGGATGCAAAAAACGCGCCGCTGATTTTGGCGTTAGATGCTACGCACAAAAATATTTTGGAGGAATCGAGATTGATATCAGTTTTTCGTTCATGCTTTTTCAGCCTGAGCACGGGCAATGGGGTCAGTTCTCGAGCACGGGCAATGGGGTCAGTTCTCGCGGGCAATGGGGTCAGTTCTCGCATTGTAACAACCCGGAAAACGGCGTAGGCTCAAATCCATGGCAAGACCCCTTCGCATTGAGTTTCCCGGCGCCCTCTATCATGTAACCTCTCGGGGCGATCGGCGGGAAGCAATCTTCGAAGATGGCGAAGACCGCCTTTTATTCCTGCACACGCTAGCGGAGGTTGTTGATCGATTCAATTGGCTGTGTCACGCCTATTGCCTGATGACCAACCATTATCACTTGCTTGTGGAGACGCCTGATGGAAATCTGTCCAAAGGCATGCGTCACCTCAATGGCGTCTACACACAGGCGACAAACCGGCGTCACATGCGATCCGGCCACCTGTTCCAGGGTCGTTTCAAGGGGATTATTGTCGACAAGGACGGTTACCTGCTGGAGCTAACGCGCTACGTCGTACTGAATCCAGTCCGTGCCGGTATGGTCAGACAGCCGGGGAAATGGCAGCGGAGCAGCTATCGCGCCATGATCGGGGAGACGCCAGCGCCTGCCTGGCTAGCCACGGATGGAATCCTGGCGCAATTCGCCAAACGTCGCATCACCGCGCAGCGCAGAGCACAGTGGGTAGGGTAATACGAGGGCGAATGTAACAATGCGAGAACTGACCCCCTCCTCGGACCCCCTCCGGCGTGCAACTTGACGATCATGTTGTGAATCGCTGGCGGAGTTGCGCCGAAGTAATGTTGAATATCCGACTGGGCAGGTGGACGACGATGAATCCTCGTGTACCAGTAAATGAACGCGAGATATTGGCCTTGCTTTTGTGTGAAGGACGTCACCTGCCATTGTCTCCAAAGTAAAGAAACTTAACGCCAGCAATAACCGGAATTTTGGAGATGTGTTTGGCTGTGCTAGGCTTTTTTAGCACAGCCAAACACAGCGGAAAAATGTCCGTGTTGATTGCTTCTGTTAGCTGTTTTAATGCTCAAACATTTCCTGCAAACAAGAACAAAGTTCCGTCTGTGTTTTAGCACTAATCGTTCCTAGCTTTTTCACTAGCCTAGATTTATCTATGGCCCTAATTTGATCAAGTAAGATTAGTCCACTTTTACCCTTGAACCTGCACTTAATACGACAAGGGAACTCAAAGCTTTTTGTTGTCATTGGAGCCATGAGCACCGTAGATAAAGCTGACATTTCATTTGGAGATATCACAACGCAGGGGCGTGTTTTATTGATTTCCCGCCCCTTCGTAGGACTGAGATCAACAAGCCATACATCAAACCGTTTTACCATCACCATTCTAGCTCATCATCTGAATCCAGGGCAGTATCAAGCCACTCACTATCTAGTGTTTCTTGCCCTTGAGCTGCAATAGCGCCCTCTATTGCTTCTTTCCAGCCATCCCTAGCTTCTTTCTCGGGCGTAATAAGCAACCCATCGCTAACCAATTGTAACTTAAGCTCTTTTCCTTCCAAGTGAGCCTGTTCAACCAAAGGCTTAGGGATTCTAATGCCTTGAGAGTTTCCAATTTTAACTAGATGAGCCATTTCTGTATCCTCTCTGCTTCGGGAATATTAGTAACTATAATGTAATTACGTCAAATATTCAAGTAAGCTGGAGGTATTGTGGAAATTTCGTGAACAGCTAACGTTGCCAATCAGCCGCGCTGTTTTTCAGCGTCGGCTGAATTGGCCTTGTGTACGCCCAGCATGGGCATGAACTAATGAGGTGAAAGTCCTCTGTAGGAAGATGATGTGGTCTAATTGTTTTGTACACCCCAGTTAAGCATAATTTGACTTAGCTGAGGTAGAAAAATGACAGAGAAAAGAAAACGTTATTCGAAAGAATTCAAATTGGATGCGATTAGCCTGGTTCTGGAT
>WGED01000753.1 GCA_015492915.1 Cyclobacteriaceae bacterium | reverse complement strand
CGGCAACATCCTGGAGCTGTTGCGCAAGAAAGAGGATAACTCTACCATTGACAACCTCACGTATTCGTATATTGCCGGAACCAACAGGCTACAGAGCGTGACGGATGCGATAAACACCACCACCGAAGACTGGGATGCGGAAAGCAGCACGTTTGCGTATGATGGCAACGGCAACGTAGTAGAAATGCTGGAAAACGGCCAGCCCGCCCTCAGCGCCATAACGTATGACCACCGCAATTTGCCGCTGAGCCTGATAAACCGTAATGGAGACCTGGTAACCTACCGCTACAACGCAGGCGGGCAGCGGATATACAAGAAAGTTGGCAGCCAGACGCCGGAATATTACATTCTGGATGGCGACCAGACGGTGGCGGTGGTGAAAGATGGAGTGGTGTCGCAACGCGATCCCTTCGGGAGAGTATTGGAATATTTTGGCAAATGGTGTGGTGGGGCGCTACGAGCCGGGCAGCGGGAGTAAGTTTTACTACCTGCCACAACGTGGTCGCTTCGCGAAAAGACCACCTGGGCAGCACCCGGGCGGAGGCAAATTCCTCCGGCACGGAAGTGGAGACGCATGACTACTACCCATTTGGCCTGCTGATGCCGGTGAGGGATTACCAGAGCGGAGAGCGTACCAAAGAGCTGTTCACCGGTAAGGAATGGGATGATGAGACCGGGTGGATTCATTTTCCGGCACGACCGTATTTGCCGTCTTTGGGGAGATGGTTGACAGTGGATCCGTTAATGGAAAAATATGCATCTTGGAATCCTTATATTTATACTTTTGCAAATCCTATTAATTTTTATGATCCTAATGGAGAATGGTCAGAAAGAATTCACAATTTGATTCTTGACAGAGCTTTTAGTGGTATTCTGACTTCTCAACAGATACAAATTCTAAAAGACGCCAGTGTTGCTGTAGATGAAGATCAGAGCTTTAGTGGTGCATATAAACATGCTATGCGACAGTATGGTGAAACTGTAGAAGAAGCAGAATATAAAATGAATGAATTTATAACGAAAAAATTGGTAGAGTTTATTCATTCAGAAAAAGAGGATGAAGCCTTTTTTGCATTGGGACAGGCACTCCACCCATTAATGGATTTAACCTCTCCTACACATACCGGCTTTCAGACATGGGGACCTCCCCAGACTATGCCAGGTGCAATCCTACTTCATTTTCTCATGGAAAATTTTGTATCACCTTTTGATAATGAAAAACGGATACGAGAAGCTGTAGAATTAATCAGAAAAAAATACCAATACGCGATGAAAATCAAACGGGAACGAGAACAGGAAAAAGGTGCTCTAATAAGACAACAAGAATTTGAATCCAAACGAACTCCTGATCGGCCAGACGACCAAAATCGTCATTTGAGAAGAACAGGCGGAGTTGTTTACGAAGAGAACCCAATTAAAAAATAATTCTTAATTCAAAAAATTTGAGGAAAATACAAATGTCTCAAATTTCTTGTCATAAATTAATAGTTTGTCTCTTAACTTGTTTCTTTTTTAGCCAGGGCCGCCTCGATGCTCATGATTTTGATGGGCGAGTACACATTCACTACAAAACAACTTTAAGCCCTGATGCGCTTGTCAAAAGACTCAAACGTTCTGCTGAAAAATTTGGTTGGAAATATAGCACCCATCAATACAGCGTTGAACTTTCTGATTCAAACAACAATATCAAAAAGGCATATATAGAAAAAATAGTTGTGTTTGTTTTCCCACAGGAAGATAGTTCAAAGGTTAGAACACGTATATACTTTCGTGTATTACATGATTCGACCACTACTCTTGATTTTATAGTATATAAGACAGTTTATACAGGAAAAAGATTCTGGGCATGGAATATACATAATCCTTTCGGTTTATTTGATTTTCGTATTAAATGGGAAAGCGAACCAAAGGATACTCCTTTTACTAAGGAGCAATTAAGTGCGATTTTTAAAATGTTAAAAAGCATCGAAAAACCAGACTGACGCCTGAAACCAGGGTCATTTCCCTGCGGGAGTGGCTGACGGAGATTGCCGATGTGAGCAGCGGTGCAGTGCCCTTTACCGCCAAGTATAGTTATCTTGGTAATGGCAACATTCGCCTGGCCGAATACAACAATCAATATTCCCCAATGGAACCGCGTTACCGTTACCTCTATTCTTATGACAACGCAAACAGGTTAATAAACGCCGCCTACTTTTACCACACCGGCTGCGGGTTTAGCGGGGCAAACCGGTTTAAAGTAACCGGGCTATGGCAACGCCACTCCTTCGGAGCAAGGTGGTGGAGTGTGGATATTTCAGCAGATAACTACCCTGCATGGTCACCTTTTCATTACACATTCAACAACCCAATTATATTTGTTGATCTTTTTGGCACCGACATTTATTTCTACAATTCAGATAGCACTGTAATTGCAACCATAGTTACAGGGTCAGATGAACACCAATACATTTACACGGGCTTAGACTACACAACAGATAACCCAATTGTT
>WGED01000752.1 GCA_015492915.1 Cyclobacteriaceae bacterium | reverse complement strand
GTAAAAGAAGCGGGAAAACGAAAACCGGCCGTCCCGGAGTTCCCTTCGAACAAAGTATCGGATTACTTTGGCACAGCATGTTTCGACCTCGAAAAAATGAAGGCCCGACTGGCCCCCGAGGTCTTTCAGGAAGTAAAACATTGTATCGACAAAGGCAAAAAGATCAGCATCGACACAGCCAATGCAGTAGCCGCCGCCGCCCAGTCGTGGGCTATCGAAAACGGCATCACCCACTACACGCACTGGTTCCAGCCACTGACCGGTGGTACTGCCGAAAAGCATGATGCATTTTTTGACGCCCTCAGTGGAATAGAAAAGTTCAAAGGCAGTGCCCTCGTGCAACAGGAGCCCGACGCCTCTTCATTCCCGTCAGGAGGGATCAGGCAGACTTTTGAGGCCCGCGGGTATACGGCGTGGGACCCTTCATCACCGATGTTTAAGTGGGGCACCACGCTCTGTATCCCCACCATTTTTGTTTCATACACAGGCGAAGCACTCGACGTAAAAGCGCCATTGTTGAAATCGCTGGAAGCCGTTGATAAGGCTGCCACCAAGGTTTGTAAATATTTCGACAGAAACGTTTCCAAAGTATCAGCCTCACTCGGTTGTGAGCAGGAATATTTCGTCGTTGACAAGGCATTGTTTAATGCCCGCCCCGACCTCGTGATGTCGGGCAGAACGGTATTCGGTCATGCCCCGGCACGCGGGCAGCAGCTTGACGACCACTATTTCGGCAGTATTCCGACAAGAGTATACGCCTTTATGCAGGAGTTTGAGGTGGAATGTCACAAGCTGGGCATCCCGGTAACCACACGGCATAACGAAGTGGCGCCGAGCCAATTTGAGGTAGCCCCCCTGTTTGAAGAAGTAAACGTGGCCACCGACCACAACATGCTCATGATGGATGTGATGAGAAAAGTAGCCGAAAAGCATGACTTGCAGGTGCTTTTCCATGAGAAACCCTTTGCACAGATCAACGGAACGGGCAAGCACAACAACTGGTCGCTGATCACCAACACAGGTGTAAATCTCTTCCAGCCGAGCAGCAGCGCGAGGGAAAACCTTCAGTTCCTCACTTTCTTCATCAATACGATTGCCGCTGTGCACAAATATGCGGACATCCTCAGGGCATCAATTGCGTCGGCAGGTAACGATTACCGCCTCGGCGCCAATGAAGCTCCACCGGCTATTATTTCCGTATTTATCGGCTCACAGATGTCTGCTGTACTTGATGAGCTCGAAAACAATGGAAATATCAAGATCGAGAAAGGCGACAACATGTATATGAAACTCGGTATTGATAAGATACCCGAGATTTTGCTCGACAATACCGACAGAAACAGGACCTCACCGTTTGCCTTTACAGGAAATAAATTTGAGTACAGGGCTGTGGGAGGTAATGCCAACGTAGGTATCCCTATGACCGCACTCAACACGATCATGGCAAAGCAACTCAATGATTTCAGAGAAGAGGTCGACAAACTCATCGGACAAGGCAAAGAAAAGAGGCTGGCCATCATCGAAGTACTCAGAAAGCTCATCAAAGAATCAAAAGATGTACGCTTCGAAGGCGACGGCTATTCGGAAGAATGGGTGAAAGAAGCAGAAAAAAGAAACCTTCCAAACGTCAAAGATACACCGGAGGCCATCGATGCATACCTCACCGAAAAGAGCAAGTCAGTGTTTGGTCTTTACAATGTGCTTAGCGAAAGGGAATTGGAGGCCCGCAATGAAATTCTATGGGAAAATTACATAATGCGGGTGCAAATTGAATCGAGGGTGATGGGTGACCTCGCGCTGAACCACATCCTGCCCACCGCTGTGAAATATCAGAGCAAATTGATCGAAACAGCCAAAGGGTTGAAAGAAATAGGGCTCGATGCGGACTCAACCCTCAACGTGGTGAACAAGCTGACCGAACACATCGACGCTGTCAAAAATGGCGTACTAGCCATGATCGAAGAGCGAAAAAGGGTAAACAAGATCGAGGATACCCGTGAGCGCGCCGTCGAATACTGCCACAACATCAAACACAAATATTTCGACAAGATCAGATATCATGTGGATAAACTCGAACTGTTTGTCGATGATGAAGACTGGCCATTAGTGAAATACAGAGAAATGCTCTTTATCCATTAATATCCCATCCAAATCACAAAAAAGCGTGCCCCCGGGTGCGCTTTTTTTATGGTTTTTTCATTCTTTTGCCTTCGCAAAAGAATTACCCTGATGCCCTTAATCGACAAATCTTCTTACAAAACACCTTTCTGGCTGAGGAGCGAACACTGGGAAACCATCCTGCCCGCCCTGATCAGAAGACCACCCAAACCTCCTTATCAGCGGGAACGCATCACGACTACTGACGGCGACTTCCTCGATCTCGACTATGTACAGCGCGGCCATGAAAAAATAGTGATTTTATCGCACGGGCTGGAGGGCCACTCCGGCAAGGCCTATATAACAGGCATGGCCAACAAATTCCTCAAAAACCAATGGGATGTGCTGGCGTGGAATTGCAGAAGCTGCAGCGGCGAGATGAACTGTACCCCCGGGTTGTATCACCATGGCGCTACAGAGGATCTTGAAGAAGTGGTTAATCATGCCATCGATATGGGTTATAAAACCATCGTGTTGATCGGTTTCAGCCTTGGCGGCAGCCTGACTCTTAAATATTTTGGCGAAAGAGGCGAACAAGCCCCGCCACAAGTGGCCGGTGGTGTGACCTTTTCGGTGCCAGTGCAACTGGGACCCTGTGCCCTGAAGCTGTCGGAACCTGACAATAAGGTGTATCTGAAAAGGTTTTTGCGAAAGCTGAAAAAGAAGATCAAACTCAAGGCAGAGCAGTTCCCGGATAAATTCACCCTCAATGGCGTCGATGTGATCGATAATTTCTATGAGTTTGACGGCAAAATCTCCGCACCGCTATACAACTTTGAATCGGCCGATGCTTTTTACAACTATGCCAGTGCGGGCAATTACATCGAAGGCATCCGGCGACCTGTACTGCTGGTCAACGCCCTGAACGATCCCATGCTCCCGGAGGAATGCTATCCTTATGAATTGGCAAAAAACCATGAATTCTTTTATCTCGAGACACCTGCGAGAGGAGGCCATGTAGGCTTCTGGCGTCCCGGACAAAAGGAAAACCGGGCCGAAAAACGCGCTTATGAATTTGTGACGGATGTAATCGGGATTGACTGATGGCTGAGGGAACAAAATCCATAGATATTTAAACCTCCAAAATCCATGAGAAATATGTGGTTGGGCATTTTGAGCTTGTGGACCACCATGTACCCGGACTGAAGCTTCGGTGTAGGTGTAAAGTTTACGTCGGCGCTGCCCGGAGTCCGGTTTTGGCTAATGGCAAATGTTTTTTATCTCTATTTCTATTTCTTTTACCCCTTCTTCCGGCGGGCCGAACCGTAGCTTGGCTATACCACCTTTCATAAAGTCTGTTGACTCCAAAATTGGTTGAATGGTTTTGAAC
Source organism: Cyclobacteriaceae bacterium (assembly GCA_015492915.1). GTDB lineage: Bacteria > Bacteroidota > Bacteroidia > Cytophagales > Cyclobacteriaceae > JAAUQL01. Next base: position 757 of record WGED01000752.1, on the reverse strand, counting down.
AAAACTTCAGCACTGGAGCCATACATGTAAAGAAAACAATCGCTACCCCCAATCGCCAATTCGTGACCGTCAAACTCTCCGACATTTTGATCTGTTATGACTTTCTCAAGCTTTTCACAAAGCCCGAACAAATCATCAAGCTCCTCCTTTTGATATTCAAAACGGACAATCACCGCATGCTCAATTTCATTTTCCGGTGAAGAAAAGTTTTGTCGCCCATTTTTCGACTTATCGAATAGTTTACTAAATAATCCCATTTCCGCTTTTGATGATATGTGTCATTGGTGTTCTTATACCAACACTTTTAGATGTATTCTCCTTCCGGTTATAAAAGTAATGAAAAAAGGGTGATATTTTTGAGCAGGCGAACACCTGAACATCAAAACATTTGAAATCGGAAGTTTAATATTTTACTGGTCTTTACTGGACGAAATGTCCGCCTCGTCCCAAAACCATCTCATGAAAAAACGATGAATTTTTGAATAAACGAGCATTTGAACATCTGAACTCTCGAAATAGGAAGTTATTCCTATTCTAAGCACAACATGCCACCGCCCTTATTCATTGTTCCAAAAAGGAAGGCCCTGCGATGCATTCTTTTCACTTCTTCATTCCCAGCAGCACACTGACACCCTGCGGAATGGGATTGCCCGCAGCCCTGCGGAAAGCCACCACCTGTCCCGTGTGGTAAATGGCGTCGGCCAGGGGTCCGTTGAGCATGTACCAGAAAGTGAGCTCATTATCCCCTCTTTTTGAC
>WGED01000751.1 GCA_015492915.1 Cyclobacteriaceae bacterium | reverse complement strand
GTTTTGCATCAAAATTCCGGCAACATTAAAAAATCCGGAATACGATTTACAAATTTCTGTAAATTTTTGAATTCCTTGTTCAATATAAAAATAAAATGAAGATGTACAAATTAGTTTTATTAAGGCACGGCGAGAGCCAATGGAATATGGAAAACAGATTTACCGGCTGGGCAGACGTGGATCTGACCGATAAGGGCAGGGCAGAAGCCAAATCTGCCGGTGAACTGCTGATACAGGAAGGTTTTACTTTTGACAAGGCATATACTTCTTATCTGAAAAGAGCCATCCGTACTTTGTGGATCACCATGGATGAGATGGATCTGATGTGGATACCTGTGGAGAGGTCATGGAAACTCAACGAGCGGCATTACGGCGGCCTCACAGGATTGAATAAAGCTGAGACAGCTAAAAAATACGGCGAAGAGCAGGTGTTGATCTGGAGGAGAAGCTATGATATCCCACCGCCGGAGCTGGATAAATCGAGCGAATATTATCCCGGCAACGACCGCAGGTACGCAGATCTGACGGAAGAGCAACTGCCTACCACAGAATGCCTGAAAGATACCGTAGCAAGGGTGGTGCCTTATTATGAAAATGTCATCGTGCCTGATATCAAAGCGGGCAAGAGGCTGATCATTGCGGCACACGGCAACAGCCTCAGGGCATTGGTCAAATACCTCGATAACATCTCGGATGAAGCCATTGTGAAGCTCAACATCCCGACAGGAGTGCCGTTGGTGTATGACCTCGATGAGGACCTGAAACCGATCAGAAATTACTACCTCGGCGATCAGGAAGCGTTGGCTGCCAAAATGCAGGCGGTCGCCAACCAGGGCAAAGCAAAATAAACCGTTTTGGTCCGCTGGTTGATTTTACTAATGTCTGTGGCCGTCGCCTGCAAACCGGCGACAGAAAACAGGCAAAAAGTCATCCGGGAATATTATAACTTGAAGGGGCTGATGGACAAGCAGGTCGAGCTGCTCGATTCCATCGGCCCTTCCTTATATAAAACCGCCACAATTGACGGAGTAAGTGATACCATCACTTACACGCCCGATAGTTCGGACTGGCACAGGGAGTTAGAGATATTTGATGAGGCGGATCTTAACAAGCCCCGTCTGTCAGGTCTCTATGAAATCACAGACAAGAATTCGCCCAAATCTCATGAGGTCATTTACGTGAGCAAAGATCCGCGCTCGACTTTGATTGACAGTCTTGCAGTATCCACAGTATCCGGTAACAAAAAATTGATGAAAATTCATGCATTTTACAATACGGGCAATTTTTTCTATTCATCCTCCCAGCAGTTCAGATTGAATTTTACTGATCTGAACGGCCAATTGATTTTGGAAAGATTTTCCATCACCGGCTGGCAAAAAATGATCTTAAGAGACACTACGCGATATCAAATCCGCGCCATCATAAAACTGTCTGATTACCCCAACTAAAAAAACCGGGACACTGACCGTCAATGTCCCAGCGGTAATTTTATATCACGAGAAATCGCTGATTTCTCATGAAATATGAGTGATTTCAGACCTCCATCAGTGCTTCAAGGAAGTCCATATTGTGACGTTTTTGCTTCACCACGATTGTTGGTATCTGGGAGTTAACCCGCACCAGCTTTTCGGCAATACTTCCTACTAGCACCGCTGCAGCCTGTGTCCTTCCTCTCGAACCAATTATAATGACGCTGGCTCTTTCGTTGATGGCTACATTATAGATTTTTTTGGCGATACTGCCATTTTCATTTAATTCGAAGCGGGGTTTAATAGTGATCCCCGAAGTATCGAACTGACTGATGAAATCCTCATACGATTCCTCTGCATTCTGACGCATGATTTCTGCGAATTCTTCATAGGTTTTCCCGGAGTAAGAATACCCGGAAGGAACTTCATAAATATTTAAAGCCGTAATATGGAGTTCCGGTGATTTCCTGGCAAAGCTGATAGCCGAGGCCATCGCAAGCTTGGAAGCGGAAGAGAAGTCGATCGGCGCCACGATTTTATTCATCCCTTCCGGCAACACCTCCGGGATCATGGCCACCGAGCAGGGCGCCAGTTTCAGAATCTTGCTGCTGAGTATGCCCTCGCCTTCCGTCCCTGATTTGTTTCCCAAAACGATCAGATCTATTTCTTTGATCCGGGCCCATTTCAAGATCGTCTCGGCGCGGTTTCCCTCCACCACATCAATTTCGTATTCGGTTTTCAACTGGTTGCCTGCTTCCTGATCGATGGTAAATTGAATGTTTTTCTTTGTCGCCTCATCGACAGGCGCCAGCAGATTGGGGTATTTTTTGGCGATTTTTTCCGGGAGTTCAAGGCTCTTAAGCACATTGATAAAATATACTTTATCCAAATCGACGTAGTTACTGAGCAAAGCCACATACCTGACGAGCGTTTCGTCAATGACTGACATATCAACAGCTACAAGAACTCTTTTTATATTTTCCATAATCCGTACAGTTTAAAAATGATTTATTCAAAATCTCAATTTATCCGATTTAATTG
>WGED01000750.1 GCA_015492915.1 Cyclobacteriaceae bacterium | reverse complement strand
TTTCAATATACACCGGCCCCGGTTCGCCTTCATTGGCGATATCATGGGCTTTGTACACGGCTGGGATGATCTCCACGTGATCTTTGATTAGAATATAATCCTTGATGAGCCCGTCGAGAATCTTGCCCTGATCAATCTGATGAAGCTGATAAGATTTGCCTGTGTCGCGACGCACACCGCCCGAGATGATGAGCATGGGGATGCCATCGAGAAAAGCCTCACCGATACCGCTCATGGCATGGGTGAGCCCCGCAGCAGGCACTATCATCAGTGTGCCGATGTAATCGGACGTCCGCGATACTCCGTCTGCCATAAAGGACGCCCCGCCTTCATGCGTTACCAGCACGGGCTCTATCTGCGCCGATTTGTTGAGTGCGTCGTAAATTTCCGTATTGTGGACACCCGGAATGCCGAAGGTGTGCTGCACGCCTATTTGTTCTAACGCAAATACAATAAGTTCTGCTCCCGACTTTTTCACTGTTTATCTGATTTAATGGTTCTCGCTGCAATTCTCGCCGTATAAATGCACGTACCCAGAAAAGTTCCCTCAAGTGCCCTTTTGCCATGAATACCACCTCCTCCAAAGCCCGCAGCTTCCCCCACTGCATAAAGCCCTTTGAAAATTGCCTTATTTTCATGGCCCGACGACATCACCCTGCTATTGAGATCGGTCTGTATGCCCCCGAGGCTTTTTCTCGAAAGGATGAACTCGCGGATGGCGATCAGTGGCATGGCCTTCGGATCATTGATCTTTTGATACTTGCACGTTCTGATGCGGTCGCCGCGGTATTGGCGCAGGTGCATGATGCGGCGCAACTGATCGTCATTGAAATATTTTTTTCCTCTTTCGATGTTTCCGTCATACTCTTCGATCGATTGGCGAAGAAAGTGCACATCCACTTTATTGTCACCATTCAGGGCATTCATTTTTTCGGCCAGTTCTTCTATGGAATTAGCCGTGACAAAATCCACACAATTGCTGATCATATCCTTCACAAGTCTGCGGTTTCCAAACAGCAGGTTCATGAGAAACGGCAATATTTTTTTGTCACGAATGGCGGGATTGTGTTCGGCACCCGAAATGGCGAATTCCTTCACGGCGATCTTTTTATTCATCACCTGCCACGAATACTTTTCTTTTTGCCGGCAAACCGATTGTACGAGAAATGAAGTATCAAAACCCGCCACCAAGGGCTCAGGCCCTATCCTTCTGCCCCGGTAATCAAGCCACAGCGCTGATTTTGGCGGCACGATGCTGAGGCCGTGATCATTTTTATCCGGCGACGGGTGATGGATACCTGCCGCGTAATTCCACATTCTTTCGAGGTTTGTCACCTTACCGCCAACTTTTTTCACTTCCTCATGCATATCGCCCAAAGCATAGCGGTGCGACCCGTTAAGGATTTTTTCCGGAGCACCTCCCACTGTCGGGCCCCAGGTCTTTTTTATCATGTCGATATTGCCTCCGACACCTCCTGCAGCGAGGACGGTATGAGAAGCCTCAGCCTCATAAACTTCGTTTTTTTCTTCATCTATTCCATACACTCCTGTCACAGATCCCGAGGTGATTTTCAAACCCTCTATCTTATGTCTAAAAAGGATAGTAAGCCGGTCCCGATTGGGATGGGTCTCCAGTTTTTCGATCAATTTAGTCATTAGCCCGTGGCCGGTGCCCCAGACCATGTGAAAACGGGGAACAGAGTTGCCCGGCTGATGCCATCCGCGCTCAACCCAATGCAACACAGGAAAAAAACTCACACCTTTGTCTCTGAGCCAGCCATAAACCTCATCCGTACAGTTTTCGATATAATTGTCTGCCCATTGTCTGGACAGCGTGTCACTTTCATCAAACTCCGCAAAATTGTACCAATTGGATTTGGCTAACTCAACGTTGTCTTTGATGCCAGCCTTTCGCTGAAGCGGAGAATCGACAAAAAATATTCCTCCGAACGACTCTTTGGCCAATCCGCCGAATTTGTCAGGGGTATCCCTGTCGAACAGCATGATTTTGATGCCGGTATCCAGCAGCTCGAGCGCGGTGACGATCCCTGCGATGCCTCCGCCCACAATAATGCAACCGGCCTGATATTTTTTCATAATCTGGGATTCAGGTAATGATGTAACCAAGCCTAATCCGCCACTTTCTCATTGGCTTTTGTCCAGTCATAAAAATTGCGGTGCATCTGCTGAATGTGCATTTCGATGTGTTCGATATAAAGTTGTACACCGTCCTTTACCGTAATGCGGCCCGTCTCGGGGTGGATGATGTAGTTGTGCCAGGCCTCTTCCGGCAGGCGTTTAAGTACCTCATACATATTTTTACGCAATATGCGTATCATCTCAAGCGCATCTTTATAATTCATATCCTCATAATAAAGGCTGCCGGACCATGCCGTGTGATCATAGGTGATGATCTCGCTGCCGCTCTCTGCAATGGCCTTTCTCAATCTTATATAAGCGTTAGCTTCCGCATCGGCAATATGAATGATTATACCGGCGATACTCCATTTATCGGGTGCCGGTTTGAAATGAATGGCTTCTTCGGGAAATTGATCGAGTTGCTCCATCAGCCTGTCGTAGCCGGCCTGATACTTTGGCAATAATACTTGTATTTCCATGGTTTATGATCGATTTTTTGCAGTAACTACATTTAATTGTACAAATATAATTACGCATATATAAGACAATGGATTGACCCAGGCCTTGATTTTATTCACTATATCTTGATTATGAATTTTTTTCTGAAAAAATTTCTGTCGCATTATCACAGATATGACTTGTATACAAAGATGGCGTCGCCCCACAATATTTGTCTCGTATTATAGTACAAATTATACAGGTCAGCCAAAACATAATCAAACTCAATTAGATAACTCGAAAGATCATGAAATAGGGGTTGGTTAACATATTGCCTTGAAAAATAACATTCGGTGAAAATCAGGGTTATATTATTTTTTTTAAGCAGACCTTCTGCTCCTTTTAACACTATTAATTCTGATCCCTGTACATCTATTTTCAAAATGTCAATTTTACCCACATTGTTAGTCATACAGTATTCATCCAAGCTGATAGTTTTTACATTTATCTGATCGATTGTTTTACAGTATTTGTCTGATGTGGCATTTATTTTTTGGGATTCTAATAAAGAATTGGTATCATCATATAC
>WGED01000749.1 GCA_015492915.1 Cyclobacteriaceae bacterium | reverse complement strand
TTTCTATTCCGAGCTTAAATTACTTCCCGCCTGCTGAGCGCAAACATTCGCGGTGGCGGGCGGGCAAAATCAGGCACTTCGTTCACGTTTGACTCGTCGCCATAAAAGTGCATTATGCCTCCTCATCAAACGTGCTGATTTTCTTCCCGCCCTGGCGGGACAAGTTGTACTTTAACCTCTCATAACGAAATCCTGGTGAGAATTTTGGGTTATAAAAATGGTTAATGTCAAAATCTTAAAATTTTCGAAGACAGCACAAAGATGTTGCCTATTGCCGGGTACTAAATTCAGATGGTATTGAATGAAAAGCCATAGATTTTTACCAGTCCGCCAGATTCATGCGATAGTGCTCGGCTTTTTCAAGAAACTCCTCCCATATCTCCGCATCATCTACGCCCTGCCTGTACAGATCAATCATCTCATCAATGAGTAGTTCCTTATATCCGAATTTGTTGAACATTTCCCTGGTGAATTCCATCTCTTTGTCATCAATCACATTGTCGGCCATCATCATGCTTACCAGATCATAGAGCAATGCGACTTTCTGATGATGATCCGCGGGAATTTCCGGCTCCGTCTGCTCCGGATTTTCAAGTATTTTTTCAATTTGCTTTGGCTTCAGGCCATACTTCTCCCCGATCTTATACAGGAATTTTATCTCATCTTCATGGATATGCCCATCGGCTGCCGCCATCGCCACCAGATTTTTTAGGTGGTTCTTTTTGTATTTGAGGTATTGGTATTCGAAAAATCCAATCATAATCAGCCGTTAATTTTATGGAATAACTTTAATTTCTCAATATAATAAAACGAGTTAAAACATGCTCAGGATGCCTTTTTTTCTACATTCTCCCTGAGCAATCTGACCAGCGCCGTCTGTGAGATCAGAAATTTTCTTGAAGTCTCCAATTCCCTGCACATCACTCTGGTACGCCTCAGATGCAGGCGTTCAAACATCCGGCTGTTAAATTCAAAAATATCTCCTTTGCCCAGCGAAGATAATGCTATCATTCCGTCATCAATTTCATCAAACTGTCTCAAAGCCGAATAAAGGGGAGCATATGAGGTGGTTGACGCTTTGGGTTTGAGCATATACTTTGTAAGCGGGATCAGCACCTCTTTCGGAAAGACCAGATCATTGAGCATCGGCTGCATCAATGACCGGAAAATCATTTGCCATTCATGGCCGTGAGGCCGCGGCCTTCTGTCATATTTCATCTGTACATGCTGGTGAGCAACCTCGTGGATGTATGTTATGAGAAATGAGTAATTATTGAGGTTGTCATTGACGGTGACGGTATGGCGACCCGTGCGTCGGTCATGCCGGTAGTCGCCGAGCTTGGTGCTGCGCTGCCGCGTCACCCTGAAATGAAATGGATGTGCAATCCACAGATCAAGACAATAATGCACCGCATTGGCCGGTACGTGTTTTTTCAGGATATTATAAAGTTGTTGTTTTGCCTTGTCCACTTTTATTTTTCTCTGAAGACCAATTTTAGCGGTACGCCTGCAAAATCAAAGTGCTCCCTGATCTTGTTTTCAAGAAATCTCGCGTATGGACTTTTAATATATTTTGGATGATTACAGAAAAAAGCAAACACGGGAGTTCTGGTAGGCAATTGTGTGATGTACTTTATCTTAATATACTTGCCGCGATGGGCAGGTGGCTTATTTCGATCAATCTCTTTGAGCAGTACATCGTTGAGCTCAGATGTTGGAATTTTTTTTATCCGGTTTTCATATGCTTTCATGGCTGTCTCGATCACTCTGAACACCCGTTGCTTATTAACGACCGACGTAAAAACAATGGGAATAAAATCCATGGTCCCCAGTTTTTCGGCTATCTGCCTGCGAAATTTTTCGGCCGTCGATGTGTCTTTTTCCACAAGGTCCCATTTATTCACCATCAGCACCACGCCTTTGCGGTAACGTACGGCCAGGTTAATCAGGTTGATATCCTGTGATTCGACACCCTGTTGTGCATCAACCATCACAATACACACGTCGCTGTTTTGCAATGCCCGGATGGACCGCATCACAGAATAGAATTCGATATCCTCTTTTACTTTCGACTTTTTCCGCACTCCCGCTGTATCTATGAGCAAAAAATCCTTGCCAAATAGCTTATAACGTGTATTCACGGCATCGCGTGTGGTGCCGGCTACATCGGTCACGATGCTGCGCTCTTCACCGGTCAGCACATTGACAAATGAAGACTTGCCCACATTGGGCCGGCCCATGATGGCGATCTTCGGAAGACCGGCTTCGGGATCCTCTTCCATATCTTCCTGAAAATGATTCACCACTTCGTCGAGCATATCACCTGTCCCGGAACCATTCGCCGAACTGATCGGATAAATTTCTCCGTCACCGAGTCCCAGTTCATAAAACTCAACCGCTTCATGACTTTTGGCAGGTGAGTCGGTCTTGTTGGCTGCCACCACTACAGGCTTGTTTACCTTTCTCACTACATTGGCAAATTCCTTGTCGAGGTCTGTCAGGCCGTCTTTGCTGTCGGTCATAAAAATAATGACGGATGCCTCTTCCAGCGCTTGTTCTACCTGTTTGCGGATGGCCGCTTCGAATACATCATCGGAGCCGTGCACGTAACCCCCTGTGTCGATCACGGCGAAACCCTTGCCATTCCATTCGGCATAACCATAGTGCCTGTCGCGTGTCACACCGCTCTCATCGTCCATGATGGCTTCACGACGTTCCACCAGCCTGTTGAACAGGGTGGATTTGCCTACATTGGGCCTGCCTACAATTGCGACAATATTTGCCATATCATTAAAGATTTTATGATAAAACCGTAAAAACGGCTTTAAGTTCACGGACCGGAACTACAGCGCCATGGGAATATGACGATTATTTACAGCTCACTGAAAATATTTTTGATCGACACCTCTTTTTCAATCACTTTCTTGAGGTCATGGATTTTGACCCTTTCCTGCTCCATCGTATCGCGGTGACGAATCGTCACGGTCTCATCTTCCTTTGTCTGATGATCGATGGCGATACAGAAAGGTGTGCCGATGAGATCCTGCCGTGTGTATCGCTTGCCGATCGATTGCGCCTCCTCATAAATGAGATTAAAGTCATATTTCAGGTCTTCAAATATTTTCCTGCCGATCTCCGGGAGGCCGTCCTTTTTCACGAGTGGCAGGATGGCTGCCTTTACAGGCGCCAGTGTCGGATGAAACTTCAGATAAGTGCGCTGTTTCTGCCTTTCACCTTCGCCTACCGTCTCCTGTTTGAAGCCGTTGCACAATAGCATGAAAAACAGGCGATCTGCCCCCGCCGATGTCTCAATGACATAGGGCACATAGTTCTTATTGATCTGAGGATCAAAGTATTGCATCTTCTTTTTCGACAGCAACTGGTGATTGCCGAGATCAAAATCCGTGCGGGAGTGAATACCCTCCACTTCTTTGAAACCGAACGGGAATTTATATTCGATGTCCACGGCGGCATTGGCATAATGCGCCAGCTTGTCGTGATCGTGGAAGCGAAGGTCATCGTGAGGGACGCCCAGCGCCTTGTGCCATTTCAGCCTTATTTCTTTCCAGTGCTCATACCATTGCATCTCTTCACCGGGCCTGATGAAAAATTGCATCTCCATCTGCTCAAATTCGCGCATCCTGAAGATGAACTGCCGTGCCACGATTTCGTTGCGAAAGGCTTTGCCGATCTGGGCTATGCCGAAGGGTATCTTCATCCTCGCCGTTTTCTGTACGTTGAGGAAGTTGACGAATATACCCTGTGCCGTCTCCGGCCGGAGGAAGATGTTGGAGGCATCATCTGCTACCGAACCGATCTGTGTTGAGAACATGAGGTTGAACTGGCGCACTTCTGTCCAGTTGGCTGTTCCGGAAACAGGGCAAACAATGCCCGAGTCGATGATAAGTTGCCGGACGCCGTCCAGGTCTTCTGCTTCTAACAACTGACCCATTTTCTTTAATAAAGCATCCGCTTCATCCTGCTTGCCTGCCATGGCCAGCTCGGCTGCCTTGTCCTCGAGGAGCACATCGGCACGATAGCGCTTTTTTGAGTCTTTGTTGTCGATCATCGGATCGTTGAAGCTGTCAACATGCCCTGAAGCCTTCCAGGTAAGCGGGTGCATAAAAATAGCGGCATCAAGACCGACGACATTCTCGTTGAGCTGCACCATAGCCCGCCACCAAAGGTCTTTCAAATTCCTTTTAAGCTCAGCGCCGTAGGGACCGTAGTCGTACACTGCCTGCAGTCCGTCATATATTTCACTGGAGGGATATACAAATCCGTACTCTTTCGCGTGCGCAACAATTTCTTTTATACCAAAATCCTGTTCGTTCATAGCTAATTTTAATAATTCGTGCAAAGATAGCACAAATGACGGATGTGCATAACAGGGCCTGCATATTTCGATTGATTTATGCCCATGCAACGCTGATTCAAAGGATGAAAATATTTCTTTGGTCAGGAACAGTTACTTACCGAACTCATAGCCAAACACAACACCATAAGCAAGCGCATTAAACAGTTTTGTGCGCTCCCAGTAAAAGTAAGGCTCGACCAGCCACCTTTCGCTCTTCAGTTTCATTTTGTACCCCGCCCCAAGTCTGAGCAATCCGAGAGATTCGGTTTTTTCAATCTCAACTCCATATCCCGCAAACAGCGTAAGTCCTTTAACAACCCTGAAACTCAGGCCAGGCATCAAAAGCAAGGCGCGTTCGCGCTCCACCTCGTGTATATCTCCATTGTTATCATGCTCAATAATATGCGACCCGAGCTCAAAATCCGCCAATGCGGCGATACTCAGAAAAGAGTTTAACTGACGCGAATAATCAATACCAATGGTGGGGATATTAAATCCGGATTTAGTCAGATAAGTGCTCCCGTAATAGATTGATATTTCATTCTTATAATGCCCTTCATGATGTGCTGCGTCAGGTTGACGTTCTTCGTGCTGGGCCAACAGGGAATTGAAACTTATAACGCACAGAAAAAAGACGAATGCTGTAAATTTTGACATGGCAAAAAATAGTTTAGTTGTTTTAATTGGATCAAAAAGTAGTATTACCGAAAAAGTAATCCTGCAAAATTAACCGTTTTTATATTGAATTCAATTTTTTACACGTACATGTTAAACCCAAAATTCTCAATAACCTTTCTATTCCGAGCTTAAACTGCTTTAAAATCAGACACTTAGTTCACGTTTGATTCGTCACCATAAAGTGCATTATGCCTCCTCATCAAACGTGCTGATTTTCTTCCCGCCCTGGCGGGACAAGTTGTATTTTAACCTCTCATTACGAAATCCTATTGAGAATTTTGGGTTAAAAGATGGTCAAAGAATTTTCAGGCGATAATGCCTAAGCAAATAATCTTCATGAAAAATCGCCGATTTTTCATATCAAAACCTGTGGAAGGCATCACCTTAATATGACATTATAATTTCCCGGCTCATATCATGATATTTTGTCCATTCATGAAAAATCAGCATATTATAAAGAACTTTATCAGAACAGCATAAAAATCATTGACTCATTATGTACAAAAAGATCGGCGTTGCGGTAGCCTTTTCTCCTAATTGCGAAGCCATCCTGAGTGAAGCCGCCAGGTTACAGTGCCAGTTTGACGCGGAACTGGTGCTTATTCATGTCGGTAATGACGAGGAAGAGGAGAAGAAATTTCTGGATGAACTGGTCATGAAGTCCGCCATTAATACCGCCAGGTTAAAAATCGTATTGAAAAAGGGCGGGCCGGCGAAAAAGATCCTTTCGGTCTGTGAAAAGGAAAAAGTAGACCTGCTCGTCGCGGGGGCTCTGCAGCGGGAGAATATCGTCAAATTTTACTTCGGATCCATAGCCCGCAAACTCATCAGGAAAGCAAAATGTTCAGTAATGATCCTTATCAATCCGACTGTACCTCCTCAACCTTTTAAGCGAATCGTGATCGACGGGACGGAAGGAGGCGACTACACCGACACCATCAGGAACGGCATCCGCTTTGCCAAACTCGAAAAAGCACATTTTGTCCATATATTCAAATGCATCAAGCTTTTCGGCCTGAGCATGGCCATAGCCGGTGAAGAAGAAAACGAAAAAGAACAGGAAGAAACCCGCAGAAAAATCCTGGCCGATGAAACCAGGGAGATCAGGTCCCTTCTCAAAGACATTGATACAAAAGGCCTCAGAGTGGTAATAAAAGTCGCTTCGGGCAAGCCGGGTTTCGAGCTGCGAAGATACACGGAAAAAGTCAAGGCCGATCTGCTGATAGTCAGAAGCCCTGCCCATAAATTCAATATCCTCGACAGGATATTCCCGCATGATCTCGAACTGATCATCGGTGATCTGCCATCCAACATCCTCATCGATAAAGCCTGATTTGTCATGCAACTCCTGAGCCACAATGAGATTATAACCCTTTTCATGCAGCTTGGCGTCATGATCCTCGCTGCACGGCTCACAGGTGAATTATTCAGAAAGTTTCAGCTCCCGCTGGTCATCGGCGAGATACTCGCCGGCGTCCTCCTCGGCCCGACGGTGCTGGGTACTATCGACCCCGACATGTTCAGGGCACTGTTTCCGCACGACGGCCATACTTCCGTCATCCTGGAAGGGATCATAGGTATTTCTGTTGCCCTGCTGCTTTTTGTCGCGGGTATGGAGGTAGAGCTCGACCTGGTATGGCAGCAGGGTCGGAAAGCCCTGTACACCAGCCTGTTCGCACTATTCATTCCATTGCTTACAGGATTTATCATTTCTTATTTCGCCCCCGGACTTTTCGATCTCGACGCCTCAACCGACAGGTTGGTATTTGCCCTCTTCATCGGCACCACACTTTCGATCACTGCCCTGCCCGTGATCGCAAGGGTACTGATGGATCTCAACATCTTCAAAACCGACACAGGCATGGTCATCATTGCCTCGGCCATGATCATCGATATACTGGGGTGGATTATTTTCTCCGTCATCCTCAATATGATGGGCGAACGGTCGGAAGGGCTCTCCATCGGCTATACGATTTTTCTGACTTTGTTATTCACCTTCATCATGCTCACCATCGGCAAGTCTCTGATCAACAAATTGTTGCCATGGATAAATCGCAATTTTACATGGCCGGGCGGTGTGCTGTCAGTAACCATGGCGTTGAGTTTTTTTGCGGCGGCCTTTACAGAATACATTGGAATTCATGCCATTTTCGGCACTTTTATCATCGGAGTGGCAATAGGCGATTCGGAGCACATGTCGGAGAGAGCCAAGGAAATTGTGCATCAGTTTATCAACAATATCTTCGGCCCGCTCTTTTTCATTTCTATCGGGCTGTATGTAAACTTCCTGACCAATTTCAATCTGACCATTATCATAATTTTGATCCTGCTGGCCATCACCAGTAAATTTGCCGGGGCATTTACCGGGGCCAGGCTCGGCGGTCTGAAAAAACATGACGCTCTGGCGGTGGGGTTTGGAATGAATACACACGGCACGCTGGAGGTGATCCTCGGAACCATCGCGCTGAACAGCGGTTTGATAACGGAAGAGATTTTCGTAGCCATTGTCATCATGGTCATCGTTTCCATCATTATATCAGCCCCACTCATGAAATACAGCCTGAAAATTGCCGCAAGGCTCAAAGAAGATGAAAAAAGTTAAAGCTGTTATCAGTCGTGTTTCATGGATTTCAGGCGTTTTTTTGTTCTTTCTTTCTGCGTGCTTCACAGGCACGCCCCCTTCCCTTACGGGATCACTACCTCCCGATTATAAAGTCTGGAATAAAATCCTTGAAAAATACGTGAATGACAACGGTGATGTCGATTACGAGGGGTTGAAGCAGGACAGCATGATACTAAAAACGTTCCTCGACACGCTGGCTACCCGCTCTCCGGATGAAGCGTCATGGAGCAGGGAGGAACAAATCGCATACTGGATCAATGCTTATAATGCTTTCACCCTAAAGCTGATAATCGATCATTATCCACTTGGAAGTATCAAAGACATCGGCTCATCTATTCAGATACCATTCGTCTATTCGCCATGGGATATAAAATTCATCAAAATCCATGGACAAGCGCTGGATCTCAACGACATTGAACACGGCATACTGCGGAGAAAATTTGATGAGCCACGGATACATTTTGCTGTCAATTGTGCTTCCCGATCATGCCCGCCACTCCGTCGTGAAGCGTACTCCGCCGAAAAACTGAATGCCCAGCTCGATGATCAGGCGAGGAGATTTATCAATGACCCCTCCCGAAATAAAATCACCAAAGATGATGCTTTTGTCTCAAAGATCTTTCAATGGTACGGCAGTGATTTCACAAAGAGCGGTTCGCTCAAAGTTTATGTCAATAAATACAGCAAGATAAAAATCGATCCCGGAGCAGAAATAAAATTTATGTTTTACGACTGGTCTCTGAATGAGCAACAGTCTGGCGGGGGCCGCCACCATCGCCAAACATCCACTGAAGCTTTCTGAGGCTTTCGGGAGAGCCTACCACCGTTACAATATCTTTGAGTCTCAGCCGTGTGTAGCCATGAGAAATGATCGATTGTCCTTTGCGTTTCACCGACAGGATGATCACATCCGACGGCAGGCGCAGGTTGCGCAGGGCGACACCATGGAGCGAACGGTCTCTGACCTCGAGGTCGATGGTAGCCTGCCCCTCTTCCAGGCCGAGCAGCATAGAAGCGGCAACAGGGGATCGCACGAAATTATCGAGAAGGTTCACAAGTGCTGTATTGGGATCAACGATCAGGCATCCCAGCTCATGGAATTTTCGCAAATTATTGCGGTCGTGCAGCCTGACGATCACATGCTTGGTGCCCACAAATTCATAGATCATTTCCGCCAGTTTGTAGTTTTCATTATCCGACAGCATCAGAATGGCGGCATCTGCTTTCTGTATATCAAGCTTTTCCAGTGAATCCAGGGTCAGGTCATTGATCATCTCAATCTTAATGTCGCCGGTATCATCAATTTCTTCAGGCTTTTTGAGTGTGGCAATGACTACCTCCCAGCCGTGCTTTTTCAACTGCCGGGCCAGTGCCAATGACTGATCCTCCAGTCCGAAAATGACAGCATCCTGCACACCGTCGAAACCCGGAATATCGGCCCGCTTATGACTTTCGCCTGCTTTATTGAGCGCCCACTTGAACAACGGAGGACCGGCAAACTGGTTGAGCACAATTACGGCAATTACAATAGTGGCAAATTCATCTCCCCATCCGGGAAATTCCAATGAAACTTCTACAGCCAGCCCCAGGCCCACGCCGGCCTGTGTGATATACGGCATCCAGCCAATCGCTTTGTGCAACGGCGGATCTTTGGCAAGCGTTCCGCCCACCCACGCACCGACAACTACGGATATCAGTCTTATAACAAACAATATCAGGGCGATTAGCCACACCTCCCTGAGCACATCGATGGATATCATCACGCCTGTGAGCGTAAAAAAAGCAATGTATATGTACGGCCCGGCTTTTTGGATGATAAATTGAAACTCGGGGCGGTACTTGCTGTAATTTGTAACGACATAACTGCCAATGATGCAGATCAGCAAAGGTTCGAAAAACAATTCAAACCCAAGCATTTCCGTACTGTGACGTTGTATCCAGTGCGCCATGATAAAAATGCCATAACCCAGCAACAAGATGATAAACAGCTTGATTTGTGATCCGATGCCCAGGGATAGCACGAAATGGATCAGCTTTCCGAGCAGATAACCGATGCCGAAAGACGCCAGCAGTTCAAACAGGAGTATCCCCATTTCCTTTGCATGGAAAGGTTGGTCGATGACAAGATTGCGCGCAATAGAGACACAAATGGCAAAAAGAATGATGACAAGCACATCCTTTATCACGGTGACTCCCATGACCGTGCGTGTGAAAGGCCCTTTTGCCCTGAGTTCATGAATAATGGCAATAGCAGAAGACGGCGACCGTGCAACAAAAATAGTCCCGATAAGCAACGCCACGGCCAGCCGCGTACTGTTCGGCATTTCATCCATAAACGGAATATGAGAAGCGATAAAATACACTGCTATAGCGCTAAAGGAAAAGGTGACTATCAACTGCCCGAAGGTATTCCAGGCTATGCTTTTAAATCTGCCCCGGAGATCTATCAGATAGAGTTCCGCGCCAGCGGCAAAGGCGATGTATGCAAGGGAGAAATCATTGACAAACAGTAGGTTGGGTATGGCTTCTTTTGGTATGAGAGACAAAAAATACGGCCCGGCGATCATACCTGTCACGATAAAACCCGTGATGAGCGGCAGCTTGATTTTCTGGAAAAACCTTGAAAAATAATCCGAGCC
>WGED01000748.1 GCA_015492915.1 Cyclobacteriaceae bacterium | reverse complement strand
TTCAGATACCTTGTAGAAGGTAATTATAAGATCGTCTATAAAATTTTTTATGACAATGATGAAATATTAATAGCGACAGTTTTTGATACAAGGCAAAACCCATTAAAACTCAGAACATAGGATCAATTCAACTTCTTTTATTTTGTCCTTCTGAAAAAGAACCATTTTCTCATACCCTCATCAGGCGGTGTCTTTAATGGTTGATAATGCCTTTTTCTCATTAACCGGGGCAGGCATAGCAATTTCGCTTTAATAGTATTATTTTCATGTTTGCAAATTGCTCATTCATTTTTGACATTTTAATCACAGACTCATGAAAACTAACCATTCTTCCGCTGACAAACTTCCACGCCGGAAATTCCTCAAATCCGCTTCTGCCACTGCTGCTGCTTTCACCATCGTTCCGAGTTTTGTGCTCGGCGGAAAAAAACACATCCCGCCCAGCGATACGCTCTACATCGCAGGCATCGGCGTGGGCGGCAAAGGCACATCCGACCTGACGTCCATAGCCAAAAGCCCCAATGCCAAAATTGCCTTTCTCTGCGATGTGGATGAAAAAATGGCCCAGAGGTCAATGAAAAACTTCCCCGAAGCCCCTTATTACAAAGACTTCCGCAAGATGCTCGACAAGGAACATAAGCACATCGATGCTGTGACCGTTTCCACCCCCGACCACACGCATGCTGTGGCCGCCATGGCTGCCATGGAACTCGGCAAGCATGTGTACGTACAGAAGCCGCTGACCCACAGCATCAAAGAAGCGCGGCTGCTGACAGAGGCTGCAAAAAAATACAAGGTCGTGACACAAATGGGCAACCAGTTCGCCTCAGCCGAGCCTGTGCGCAGGATGAAGGAGATCGTGGATGCAGGCCTTATCGGCAATGTCACGCAGGTGTATGCATGGACCGACCGCCCCGTGTGGCCACAGGGCATACCCACACCCATGGGTACCTATCCTGTGCCTGAGACACTC
The DNA here is from genome assembly GCA_015492915.1 of Cyclobacteriaceae bacterium. Taxonomy (GTDB): domain Bacteria; phylum Bacteroidota; class Bacteroidia; order Cytophagales; family Cyclobacteriaceae; genus JAAUQL01. The sequence goes on along the minus strand of WGED01000748.1, from coordinate 3,879 downwards.
GACTGGGACCTCTGGATCGGCCCGGCCAATTATATCCCATACAATCCTGCGTATCATCCCTTTAACTGGCGGGGATGGTGGGCCTTCGGCACGGGAGCGCTCGGCGATATGGGCTGCCACATCATGGACCCCGTGTTCCGCATTCTGCCCGTTGACTACCCTACTGAAGTGGAATGCAGCGTTACGACCAACTGGAAAGGCTTTTTCCAAAGGGCGCATTACAACGACAGCGCACCTGCATCCTCCATCATACACCTTACCTTCCCCAAAAAAGATGGCTCAGGCAATCTGAAGCTCACCTGGATGGACGGCGGCCTACGCCCCGAAACACCCGAAGAAGTGCTTCCGACCGATGACCTGGGTGATATGAGTAACGGTGTGCTTTTCATAGGCACCAAAGGTAAATTCGTCGGTAATTATGCTAAAAATCCCATCATTTTGCCCACCAGCCGTATGGATGAAGTAAAAGCGCTGCCCCGCACCGAGAAGCGCGTGCCCAAAGGCCATTACGTCGATTGGGTGGACGCATGCATCGCCGGATATGGCAACCACCCCGTTAGCTCGCCCTTTGACTATGCAGGGCCTTTTACCGAAGCGGTTCTTATGGGTAACCTGGCCATCAGGAGTTATCAATATTATGAAAAAGACAAAAATGGGAAAGAAATATTTCCGGGAAGAAAAAAGCTCTATTGGGATGCCAAAAACATGAAGATCACCAACTTCGACCCGGCCAACGAATATGTGATGAGCTACCTCCGTGAAGGATGGTCGCTATAGAGATCATCAGACCCTCCAAAAGTTTCGCGCCTTTGGAGGGTTTATGCATTTATTCCCCTTTTTTACCAAAAAAATAATAAGCCGGCAACCCTGCCAGTACCGTCAGGATAGCGACGGACGATTCGATGGGGCGTTCGAGGAACGACAGAAAGAGCATCACGATGCCCATGGTGATGAATATAACGGGTGTAAAAGGATGGCCCGGCAGCTTTATGACATTCAGGCCTTTTTTTCTGAGCCTGAATATCCCGAAGACGGTGATGATCGGAAATATGCCCAGCGCAAAACCCATGTAAGTGAGTATCTGATCGAAAGTGCCCGACAAGATGATGATCACCGAAATGATGCCCTGAAAAATGATCGAATAGGCAGGCACATGATATTTGGGGTCTATTTTCGAGGCAAAGCGGAAGAAATGGCCGTCGCGTGCCATCGCGAAATACACCCTTGGTCCCAGGATAATGAACGCGCTGATGGAAGAAAACAGTGCAAAAGCGATCAACAGCGAGAACAGCGATTCGTATTCCTGCCCGAACAGTCGCGCCACTGCCAGCCCACCTATGGAAATCACATCATTCATCTCCTTGGGCGGGATGGCATAGATAAAAAGCAAATTCAAAAGAAAATATAAAATCGTTACGACCCCCGTACCGATGAGCAGCGACAGGGGTATGTTTCTTTCCGGTTTTTTGATCTCCGATCCCACATATACCGAGGCATTCCAGCCGCTAAAGGCAAACATGATCCACATCAGCGACAAGCCAACGGTCTTCCAACCAATGGTGCCTCCTGCCGGTTCCTGTGCCATTTCCAGGTGACCGAAATCCCCTTTCCCCAACGAAAAACCAAACAAGATCAGGCCCACGATGAGTGCCACTTTCATGACCGTGAGGTAATTCTGCACCCTCGCCCCGAAGTCAACGCCCCGCAGATGCACGAAAGTGAAGACAGCAATTATGAGGATGGAATAGAATTTTTTCATGCCCTCTGGCCCCAGCCATGACGAATCGAGCAGTACCGGAAAAGCCCTCCCGAGATATTCGCTGAAGCCAATGGCTGATGCAGCGATAGGCGCTGAAAAGCCAACGACAAACGATACCCACCCACTCAGGAAACCGAGCTTTGGTGTGTACAGCTTTGATAAAATGGCATATTCACCGCCCGCGCGGGGGATGGAGGCGCCGATCTCACCGTAACACATGGCGCCTGAAAAGGCGATCAGGCCACCCGCAAGCCACAATGTCAGCATCAGCACGGGATCGCCCAGGCCTGCCATCAGCAGGCCCGCTGTGGTAAAAACCCCTGCCCCGATCATGTTGGCGATCACGATATTGGTGATGGGGAACAGGCCCAGCCGCCTCGATAAGGATTCTTCCGTCTTTTTCAAAAATCTGATTCAGCTTTTTTGTAACTGATCGAAATGCCCGAGCTGCTCGAACGATCGATGGTCGTTTCGTAATTGGGCAGGCTTTTCACAAACTCCAAAAAATCCTGCGCGCCCGCAAAAGTATTCAGCACATTGTGTGCCGTGAAACATCCTCCCACCTTTAATTTCGGATCCACATCCTTAAAATATTGAACATACCAGCCCTTGTCGGCATCGGAAAAAACAAAGTCAAAAGGCCCTTTCACTTCTTTGACAAGCTGATGGGCATCTCCGAGACGGGCATCCACAAAATCCGACAGCCCCGCTTTCCTGATATTCTCCACGGCTATTTTATGCCTGTTTTTGTCTATCTCGATGGTGATGACCTTGCCGCCCGTTTTGCTCATGGCCCAGGCCATCCAGATGGTGGAGTGCCCCGTGGAAGTGCCTATCTCAAGCGCAGACTTGTAGCCGTTTTTCACAATGATGTCATGCAATACCTTGCCGTCTTCATAGGGCACGTTCCAGTCGCGCCAGCCGCTTTTCCGGCTTTCGAGGAATTTGATGACTTTCTGATCGAGCTTGCTCAACGGCTCCTTTTCCTGCCCGCAGGCCACAGCAACAAAGCCATAGACGAAAATAACCGCCAACAGATTTGCAAGTGCTTGTTTTGACTTCATTTTCATGGAATTTAAACGATTTTGACACTGTCTGATGTCATGAACCTTTTTCAACAGTTAACGCATTACCGCTCCCGGACATTTTCATGTCAACACCTTTCGCCATGTTCAACATGTTGATTACACCCCTGCAACCGGTTCAGGGTCTGAAAATAATCGGCAATCCATAGACCGAACTCACAATCTTGCCCTTTTCCATGCCCGGGTCCCATTTTGGCATATTTTTAATGAGACGCAGGGCTTCCTTGTCACAGCTTTCGTTGATGCCCTTCACCACGCGCGCATCGCGGATTGTACCCTCTTTAGTCACGACAAATGCCACATACACATTGCCACGCTTCACGTCTTCGGGATAGCGGATATTGTTTTTGATGTATTCAAAAAGGGCTTTTTTGCCACCCACGAACTCAGGCGGCACTTCGGTCTTTTTGTAAATAATCTCCCCATCCTCATCGACCCAGGAGTTGGAAGTGCCCCCTTCCAGTTCTTCGGAGAAGGCATCCTCGGCCCATGTGTTGCTCAGTTCACCCTTGTCGGCCTCATCAACCCACGTGTTGCTGAGCTGGGAAGCATCTTCCTCACCGATCCACTCATTGGAGGTTTCATCGCCAGCGGTCGCAGTTTCCTTTTTCAAGGTTTCTTTGGCATCCTCCTTATTTTCCTTTTTGGCAGTATCGCACGAGAAATACACCACGACACTGCCTATGATCAGAATTGATAGTAATGACTTTTTCATGATAAGATATTTTGTATATGAAAATCAAAATAAATTTAGTTAAAACACGGGAATCAACCACCCTTTTGCAAGGATTATAATCTTGCAAGTATCCTTCTCGTTAAAATTCATAAAAAACTACCGATTTTATCCATTAGGGCAATTTCGGGGTAGCATTGCCAAAGCAAATACTCATCTGCCGCATGAGAAATCATTTGAATGTTAATATTCATCTTGTTATTATTAACCCAAAATTCTCACCAGGATTTTGTTATGAGAGGTTAAAGTACAACTTGTCCCGCCAGGGCGGGAAGAAAATCAGCACGTTTGATGAGGAGGCA
>WGED01000747.1 GCA_015492915.1 Cyclobacteriaceae bacterium | reverse complement strand
GGTTATGGATAAGCCATTGAAAAAAATCGTCAATCTGACGATCGCACTTGTAATTCTTATCGTCATTTTCATCTCTACTTCTGCCTGGATTTAATCATCGTTTTCAGTTAAAACTGGAATTCAGGTGTATGTGGTAAGAAGCGGAAGGTCGCTTGAGGGGTGAGGTGCGTCCGGAGGAAGGTTACAGATCGGGCTCCGGACGCACCAATGTTTTTTGGTTCAACTATGATTAATACCGTCTTGGATTTTTATCATTTGAACTTCCCCGCTGAATTTCTATCTTGAGTCAAAATTTTTTAAGATGACTGAGATAGAAGAATTTAAAAAATACGGCCATCAGCTTATTGACTGGATAGCCGATTACTATGAAAACATTGAGCAATTTCCTGTAAAGTCACAAGCCGTTCCCCGGGAGATTTATAACACCATTTCTGAAAAAGCGCCTGATGACAGTGAATCTTTCGATGATGTTTTGAAGGATTTTGAGGATAAGATACTGAAGGGCATTACACACTGGCAGCATCCGTCTTTTTTTGCTTATTTCAACGCTAATACCAGCTTTCCTTCCATCCTCGGCGAACTCCTGACATCAGCCATCGGAGCGCAGTGCATGATATGGGAAACCTCTCCGGCAGCAGCCGAACTGGAAGAAAAAGTGTGCAACTGGCTTCGGGATGCTTGCGGTCTGCCTGCACACTGGCACGGAGTTATTCAGGACACGGCCTCGACCGCCACGCTCGTTGCGCTACTGATGGCAAGGGAAAAGCATTCGGATTTCATGATCAACAAGGCGGGGTTTACGGGTAATGAGAAATTCGCATTTTACTGCTCGGCTGAGGCACATTCTTCTATTGAGAAAGATGTGAAAATTGCCGGATTCGGAAGCGAGAGCCTCAGGAAAATCCCCGTCGATGAGCAATATGCCATGAAACCGGAAATGCTTGAACGACAGATTGAAAAGGATATGGCAGACGGGTTTACACCACTGTGCGTTATCTCGGCTGTCGGCACCACGGGATCGCTGGCCTTTGATCCTGTCCATGAGATCGGGCGTATTTGCCGTCGTCTTGGGCTCTTTCATCATGTCGATGCTGCTTACGCGGGCAATGCTGCTATTTTGCCCGAATTCAAATGGCTGACTGACGGCCTTGATCTTGCCGACACCTATGTATTCAACCCGCATAAATGGATGTTTACAAACTTTGATTGCTCTTTATTTTATACCGCCGATAAAGGATTGTTGATCCGTACATTTGAAATTTTGCCGGAATATCTGAAAACCGATCATGACAATGAAGTGAATAATTACCGTGACTGGGGCATTCAGCTCGGCAGGCGCTTCAGGGCGTTGAAGTTATGGTTTGTGCTCCGCAGTTTTGGACTTGAAGGTATCAGGAAGAGATTCAGGGAACACGTCAGACTTGCTAATTATTTTGTCGAGCAAATCCTGCTCGACGGCAGATTTGAGTTGCTGGCGCCCGTCAAACTCAATCTTGTCTGTTTCTGGTACAAACCTCATGGAGATCACTCAATCGATGAATTGAATGATCTGAACAAGACTATTGAAAAACGCATCAATGATACGGGGAAAGCATACATCACGCATACAAAACTTGAGGGGCGCTACACACTACGTATTGTGACGGGGCAAACCAATGTTTCACAGTGCCATGTCGATGATTTTTTGAGGTTGTTGAAGGAAACCGTCGATGAAATGGAGTCAGGTAAATAATCCGGAAAAGCAACATGAAAACCATCTTTCTTAGCGTGTTTACTATGTTTTTACCTTTTATTATGACAGCACAGCAAGACCCCAAATGGGATGATACCCGTTCAAAAGGCTGGCCTTCAGCATGCGAAAAAATAGTTATTTTTTCATCGGTTGACAAGAAACCGCAAGAGGCATGGTTTTTCAAAAGTAAGAGTAAAAAAGCCCGCCCGCTCATTGTGAGTCTGCATACCTGGAGCGGCGATTATAATCAGGAAGATCCGCTTGTACAGCAATGCATCAAGTGGGATTACAATTATATTCATCCTGATTTTCGCGGGCCTAACAACACTTCTGAAGCCTGTGGCAGCCCCCTGGTTATTTCCGATATCGACGATGCGATAGACTATGCCATCGAACACGGCAATGTGGATAAGTCCGAAATCCATGTTATTGGTGTCAGTGGCGGAGGGTATGCCACCATGCTTATGTACATGAGATCAAGGCAAAATATCAAAACATTTTCAGCCTGGGCAGCCATTTCGAACCTTGTGGATTGGTATTATGAATCGATCGGGAGAAACAGTAAATACGCTCGTGATATCGCCATGGCAACTACGGGCAGAAAATTTGAAGGAGAGGAGTATTATTTTGATGAAAAGGAAGCGACACAGCGGTCTCCCGTTTTTATGGTGACGCCTGTTGGCAAGCGAAAAAATAGTCAACTTTTCATATACACCGGCGTGCACGATGGATATACAGGATCAGTGCCCATCACGCATTCTATCAATTTTTACAATAAAATAGTTAATGATTTTGGCCCACATGATAAAAAGGCATTAATCCCCGATCGCGATATCATCACGCTTTTAACGTACCGTGGTTATCCTCATGAAAGCGAAGGAATGCTCAGTGACAGGATGATCCATTATCAAAAGCAATTTGAAGACAAAATCCGGATCATTCTTTTTGAAGGGGGGCATGAGATGCTGGTGGATGTGGCCTTGGATCATATTGCGAAATGATTATTTCGAAGAAATCATGATTTTGATAAATTATTAAAAGCTAAAACTTCCACTCAAGTTCAAAGCCATTTTTAATCAATAAATCCTGAAACCTTTTAAGCCGTTTGTCTTTTTCTCTGGCAGCTCTCGGAGGCAGTTTTTTCTGCAGCGAATATGCCGCCAGCACACCCGCAGCCTCACCGATCGTCCACTCCACCGGATGTAACCTGTAACTCCCGTTGGTGATGTGGGTAGTGCCGATGTTTTTACAGGCAGGCAACAGGTTGTCCATGCGCACGGGGATCATGGCTCCAAGCGGTATTTGAAAAGGCACGCTGTCGAGATCGATGTAATTGTCGCCGCCTGTGCTCGGGTGCAGATCGAGGCGGTAATAGCCTACACCTACGGAATCATGATAAGGTTTGCCGAGAACCTGGTCACCTTCGTTTTTAACGAATTGCAGTCTTTCCGACCTAGCCACATCCTGTTCAACGATCGTGTATTCAGCTACAATCCTGCGAGATTCGCGGATATAGGGATATTTGGCCAGATCGCTGGTGCCTGTAATATCCGAACGGAGGCGCAGCCCCTTCCAGCCCGTTCCGCCATCGGGTCGCGGTACTTCAGTCTGTAGCCAGTAGAACAATGACAGGCTCAGTTGACGCGCCTTGTAGAGGTTTTGCTCCCTCGTTTTTTCATCGACATCGGTAATATTTCCTAACAGGAAATCATTCTGCGGCCAGTTGACGATAGTGATGTCGGATGGATAGGTGCCTGCTCTGAAATTGTCTCTGTCGATGATACGGCGATACAGCCAGAAGTTGACAGGATCGGTGTGGGGGGCGGGGATGTCTTTGCCGCAGGGCACAAAATTAACCGTTCTTTGCTCGAGGGTGATCGGATGCGAATAGGTAAGGGAGAGCAGATGACCGGGCCATGGCGGCGTGAGCTTCGGGATGTAATTTCTCCAGAAGTCATACGTTTCCGGCTTTTCGATGGTATGGTCTTCGCCTTCGAGATGGTCCATAGCAAAGCACCAGGTGAATGCCTGGATATTGGCCGGATCAGCCTTTTCCGGGGCATGAGATTCTCCTGTTTGCTTTTGAGATTCGGCACCGATCACATATTCTGTTCCCGACAACGGCAACAGATCGCCTTCCTCCGAAGCGTCGAGAAACATTTTGCCATTCAGAGTTATGTCTTTGCCTGTCATTGCGCTTGTGCAACGCACGGCGAGTATCTTGTCATTTTGAATGAATGCTTCTATGGGTTTTGTCTGATAAAGGACCTTCAGCTTTCCCGAGCGAATCGCAGGGGCAAGCATGGCGTTCAGCACGGCAACCGCCACGGAAGGTGGGTGGCACAATCGTGATACATATCCGTTTCCCGGGTTGAGATGTTCATTTTGCTTTGCCTTTTCCGTAAGGGGATAATGTGTTTTATAATATTTCCGCACTGCATTCCTGAACATTGCATAGCTATGTGTCCGCCCCATCGTTTCGATCCATTTGTGCTCATCCGGCGGCACGGCTTGTTGCGATACCTGTCCGCCGATCCAGTCCGTCGGCTCGGTCATAATGACGGAGGCGCCGTTTCTCGTAGCTGCCAGTGCTGCAGCTACACCGCCGAGCCCTCCGCCGATGATCACTATATCGCTCTCAAATTCATGAGATTTTAGTGATTTTCCATGTGTAAAAAGGTCGCGGGCTGTCAGGAGGTCTGATGTCAGGATGGCACCGGATATCAATGCGGTGTTTTGTATAAAATTTCTACGAATCATTATATATTGCCTGAAAGGCGTTTCTTTATCATAAAAAACCAAGGTGTTTCCCCATTGGGGGCGTTTTTTAAAGCGACAGCCGATGGGTCGTGATGTTCACCCTTCGTTAAATTTAACAATTATTTCACACAATGTTATCTTGTTGTATATCCTTGCTGCCTACTTTTGTGGCAAACAGATAATACTATGGAAACATACTTTTTGATCTTTGTGGTCATTTTGTTTGTTCTTGCCATCACGGACCTGGTGGTAGGTGTAAGCAATGACGCGGTCAATTTCCTCAACTCATCCATCGGCTCCAAGGCTGCCCCTTTTAAGGTGATCCTGACAGTCGCCGCATTGGGCGTGCTCATCGGGGCTGTTTTTTCAAGTGGTATGATGGAAGTGGCCAGAAAGGGCATCTTCCACCCCGAACAGTATTATTTCAGTGAGATCATGGTGCTTTTTCTTGCCGTGATGATCACCGACATATTACTGCTCGACCTTTTTAATACCTACGCACTACCTACATCTACGACAGTTTCCATCGTATTCGAACTCCTTGGTGCCGCTGTGGCGGTGGCGTTCATCAAGATGGCAGGGACTGACGGGGATACTACCCTCGCCACCTACATCAACTCATCGAGCGCCCTGGCCATTATTTCGGGTATCCTTTTGTCCATCATCATCGCTTTTTCGGTCGGTGCCATTGTGCAATACATCTCGCGGATCATATTCTCATTCAATTATCATAAATCCTTCAAACTTTTCGGCACCATCTGGGGTGGCATTGCTATCACGGCCATCACTTATTTTATTTTGCTCAAAGGGCTGAAAGGTTCCGCTTTCGCGGGGTATGAACTTGAAAACGGACTGACGGTGAGCGATTGGGTGAAGCAGAGCACATTTATCATCATCATATACAGCTTTGTCGGATGGACCATCATCCTGATGGTCATGCATTGGCTTTTCCGGATAAACATCCTGAAATTCATAGTGTTGGTGGGCACCTTTGCACTGGCCATGGCTTTCGCAGGTAACGACCTGGTAAACTTTATCGGAGTGCCTTTGGCGGGTTATGAATCTTATAAAGCTTTTATTGCTTCAGGCGTTGAGGCGGGCAGTTTTTCAATGGAGGTGCTCGCAGGCAAAGTCCAGACCCCTCCCTTGTTTTTAGTGCTCGCAGGATTTATTATGGTCATCACCTTGTGGTTTTCGAGGAAGGCAAAATCAGTGGCTGCCACTACGATCGATCTGAGCCGTCAGGATGAAGGGAGCGAACGCTTTGAATCATTTTATATTGCCCGTGTTATCGTCAGGAGGTTTATTGCGGTAGGCAATGTGATTAAGGCCATTTTGCCAGGCAAGGTGAGAAAATGGATCAATTCCAGATTTGAACGGGACAGTTATGACAGGATGAAACAGGAAAAAGGGGTATCCTTTGACCTTATAAGGGCTTCAGTCAATCTGATGGTAGCCAGTATCCTCATTTCCATCGCCACATCAATGAAACTGCCATTATCAACCACTTATGTCACCTTCATGGTGGCTATGGGTACTTCTCTGGCCGACAGAGCCTGGGGGCGCGAAAGTGCCGTATATCGCATCAGTGGTGTTGTGACAGTGATAACGGGATGGTTTTTCACGGCCATTATGGCTTTTACGGTTGCATTCGTGATGGCATACGTTATTTATTACGGGGGGATGGTCGCTATATTTGTCCTTATTTTAGGAGCCGGATTTTTCTTTTACAGAACCAAAGTAATCCATAAGAAAAGAGAGGAAGAGAACCGGAAAAAGGAAGGACTGGCTTCCGAAACCTCACCGATCAACATTGAAAATATTTTTGAATATTGTTCCACAACTTTGGTGGATTATCTTCAAAAAACAATAACACTCTACGACAGAATAGCACAGAGCCTGTTGAATGAAGACCTTAAAAATGCACGAAAAACCAGAAAGAAGATCGATGCTTTCAATGCGGAGATCAAAGAGATAAAAAGCAATATTCACATCATCATCAAACGACTCAGGGAAGAAGACATAGACAGCGGGCATTATTATGTGCAGGTGATCGATTATCTCCGTGAAACAGCTCACAGTCTGCGTTTCCTCATCGAGCCGGTTTATGTGCACATCGACAATAACCATCCGCCACTGGCCGAGGAGCAGGCAAACGGCTACAGTGAAATAAAAGAAAAAATTTCGGTGCTGTTAAAAGAGATAATCGAAATTATTTCACAAAATGCTTATCAGGACACTGACAAGGTGATAGAATTACAGCATGCAATCCTCAATGACATTCAAAAGCTTAGAAAAAGATTGATCAAGTCCCTCAAAAAAGAAGGGCTAAGTACAAAAAGCAGTATGCTTTATCTTGAAATTTTGAACGAATCAAAAAACCTGTGCCTCTACGTCGTGAATGTACTGAAAGCCCAGCGTGACTTTGTCCTTTACAAAGCGCAAAATCATCATGAGTAGCCGCCTCATATTTTATCCCAAAATTCTCAATAACCTTTCTATTCCGAGCTTAAACTACGTCAAAATCAGGCACTTCGTTCACGTTTGATTCGTCACCATAAAAGTGCATTATGCCTCCTCATCAAACGTGCTGATTTTCTTCCCGCCCTGGCGGGACAAGTTGTACATTAACCTCTCATAACGAAATCCTATTGAGAATTTTGGGTTTATTCATGAAAATTGTACTTTATTATGATATTTTGATGATTTTTTGTCAATTTAAGGGAAAGGATTTTCCATAGACCCGGTATCCTTAAAGTTGACAGTCATGCGTATCATATCATTATTCAGTCTCATCGTAGTTTTAGTTTTCCCTCCTTGCCTGATCGCCCAACCAGCAGGGCCTGTTGCTGTGGGTTTGCGATGCAACTATCAGGTGGGCACGGTCGTGATTAATAAACAAACGCCGGTTTTCAGTTGGGAGATCAATGCCGAAAGCGGGCGTAATGTGTACCAGACGGCATATCAGGTGCTCGTGGCCACGTCGCCCGGGTTGCTTTCGGAAGAGAAGGCGGATATTTGGAATTCGGGCGTAGTGGCATCACCGCGCTCCGTGGGGGTGCCCTACGGCGGCCCACCTTTGCAATCGCGGCAGCGGTATTTCTGGAAAGTGCGGGTAAAGACGAATTACGCGGCATTCGGTCCATGGTCGCACCCTGCCGGCTTTGAAGCGGCGCTATTGCAACAGGACGACTGGCAGGCGGAATGGATCGCCGCGCCGAGCGTATGGAATTGGAATGAATTTTTGAAAAGGAGAAATGAAGGTAAAGTGGAGGTGTCGCCGTGGGATGACCGGGCGCCGTTGTTCAGAAAAGCGTTTAAGCTGGAGAAGAAGGTCAAATCCGCCAGGCTTTTCGTCACGGGGATCGGTTATTACGAGGCATATATCAACGGCCGCAGGCTTGACACACGCTATCTCGACCCGGCCTTTACGCGCTATGACAGAAGGGTGCTCTACAGCGTCTATGACATTTCGACGATTTTAAAGCCCCAAAATGCCATTGGGCTCATGGTAGGCAACGGCTGGTACAATATGTTCACCAATGCCGTGTGGGGCTTCGACCATGCGCCGTGGCGGGGCAAGCCGCGGGCGTTGGCACAGCTCGAAGTGACTTTCGAAGATGGCACATCGCAAACGATTGTGAGTGACGGTAGCTGGAAAACCGCTCCTTCGCCGCTGGTGTTCAACAGCATCCGGCAGGGCACGGTGTGGGATGCGCGGCTTGAACAGGAAGGGTGGACGTCAGCCGCTTTTGATGATACATCGTGGGAGGATGTCTTTACGGTGTCTTCTCCCGGTGGTGCGCTGCACGCGCAGACTATTGAGCCTGTGAGGGCTTTTGAGGAGCTGAAGCCCCGGGAGATCAGGAAAACGGAAAACGGCCGTTTTCTCATAGATTTCGGGCAGAATATGGCAGGTGTTGTGAGGATCAAGGCCGAGGGCAAGGCGGGCGACGAAATTGTATTGAAATATGCTGAAATAGCATCAGGCGACACGGTGGACCAAAGCAACATCGGGGTGTACACCAACGGTTTCGTACAGATCGACCGGTATATCCTGAAAGGCGGTGAAGAGGAGGTTTTTGAAACGAAATTCACCTATCACGGCTTTCGCTATGTGGAAGTTTCGGGTTATCCCGGCGAACTGAAAAAGGATGATATCACAGCCCTGGCCGTCAGCACGGGCTTTGAAAAAAGGGGCGATTTTTCATGCTCAGACCCTGTCATCAATAAAATTCAGCACAACACCCTGTGGTCGTATCGTTCCAATTTCATAGGCTACCCAACTGATTGCCCGCACAGGGAAAAGAACGGTTGGACGGGTGATGCGCAACTGGCTTCGGAGGCCGGATTGTGGAATTTTCATGCGCATTCGGCCTATGCCAAATTCCTTCAGGACTTTGCCGACGAGCAGCGCCCCGACGGCAACCTGGCAGCGATCATCCCCACATCCCAGTGGGGCTATCAGTGGGGCAACGGGCCCGCATGGATCGGCGCGTATTTCATCATCCCGTGGAATATGTATCAGTATGACGGCGACACGGCTATTCTGGCGGAGCACTACGAAGGCATGAAAAAACTCTTTTCCCATTTTGAAAGTCTGTCAAAAGATTACCTGCTGCCCACCGGGCTGGGAGACTGGGCGGCGTACAAAACGAAGGCGCCCGTCGTCATCACATCGACGGCTTATTTTTATCAGTTTGCAAAAATATTGTCGAAAGCGGCGGCGATGACCGGGCGTACGGAAGAAAGCAGACATTACGAAGAGATGGCATTAAAAATCAGGAAGGCATTCAACGAAAAGTTTTACGACAGAAAAACAGGTCTGTACGGCAAGGGCTCACAGACGGCACAGAGTTGCGCCTTGTATTTCGGTCTGGTGGAAGAAAAGGAGCGAAAGAAGGTCGTGCGTCAACTGGTGGAGCTGGTGCGAAAAACGGATAACCACATCGATACGGGCATATTGGGGGCAAAGTTCCTGCTGAATGCGCTGTCGGACAACGGGCATGCGGAGCTGGCACTGCAGGTGGTCACCAACGAGACCCTGCCTTCATGGAAATATTGGATAAAACAGGGCGCCACCACGCTTTGGGAATTTTGGGACGGCAGGGAATCGCAGGCAGTGGGTTCGTTCAACCATATCGCTTTCGGCGATGTGAGCAACTGGTTTTACAGAAGTATTGCCGGCATCCGGCCTGTGAAGGCGGGCTTCAGGGAGTTTGTCATAGCGCCGAAGCTGACAGACAAATTTGATTGGTGCAGGGTGGATTTCGAATCGCCCTATGGCACCATCGGCGTGCACTGGCGCAATGAAAATGGCCGTTTTTTCATGGATATCGAGGTGCCTGCCAATACGACCGCACTGGTGACCCTGCTGGCAAAAGAACTGAAAGAAAATGGCTTACCCCTGAAAAAGAGCGGAATTGAAGTGGTTGAATCTTCCGGAGGTGTGGTGACGGTGCGTGTCGGCTCGGGGAAATATTCTTTTGAAAGCGCCATGAAAAAATGATGATTTTTTGATTCAACCCCACATAAACAAAACACTCATGAAAAAGCTATCCCGACGACAACTGCTCGCCATGTCGGCGCCGCTTTCCGCGGGCCTTGTCGCGATGGGTTCTCCTGTCACGGCAGCCCTTGCGGGCAAAACCCCAAAGGAAAATCACCTGAAACTCATGGTGGCGGGCGCTCATCCCGACGATCCTGAGACGGGTTGCGGCGGCACGATGGCGCGGTATGCAAAAAACGGCCATGAGGTCGTAGCCGTCTATCTGACGCGCGGTGAGGCAGGCATACCGGGGAAGTCGCATGATGAAGCGGCTAAAATCCGTACGGCAGAGGCAGAGAAGGCCTGCTCGATCATCGGCGCCCGGCCGGTGTTTGCCACACAAATTGACGGCGCCACGGAAATTACCGCAAAGCGATATGATGAGATGCGTGCGATCATCGAAAGGGAAGACCCCGACATCGTGCTGACCCACTGGCCTGTTGACACCCACCGCGACCACAGGATATGTTCGTTATTGGTTTATGACGCCTGGCTGAGCCTGGGCCGCCGGTTTGCCCTGTATTATTTCGAAGTGATGACGGGCGCGCAGACACAGAATTTTCATCCTACCGATTATGTGGATATCACAGAAGTTGTTGACGTCAAGCACCGGGCCTGCTATCAGCATGTGAGCCAGCACATTGAGGAGGAATATGACACAGGCCTGTTGCATGGGAAAAATGGAGATTTTCAGAGGTATGGAAGGCGGATATGAGTACGCCGAAGCATTCGTCAGGCAAATGCAAAGCAGGAGTGTGGTGATATGATTTTTATGAAAAAACGGTGATTTTCAGGGGCTGTGAAAGAATCAGGGCTGCAGCTGGGTAAGACCGGAGAAGCCGGAAGGGGGGAGCTGGAAGTCAAGTGTCGGAAGACGGAAGAGAAGAGCAAGAAGCTGGAAGCTCGAAGCGGGAAGTCGGGTGTCGGGTGTCGGAAGACGAGTAATATAAATGTACCGTCAGAGCGTGAAC
>WGED01000746.1 GCA_015492915.1 Cyclobacteriaceae bacterium | reverse complement strand
GGAAATTGCCGACTTTGTTTTAGGATTTATTCCGGGTAGTGAATGTGCCAAAGCTGGTTTAAAGACAGTAACCGGTTTGTTTCGTGAATCAACAAATTATGCCCGGGGTGGAAAAATGTACTCTTGGGGTAAATGGGTGCCCTCCGCAGGTTGGGCAGCTGCAAAATGTGTAGTAAGTTTTATCCCGGGTGCTACTTTGGTAACAAAAACAGTTGAAGTACTGGACATTATTATGTCTGGAGCCAGTAACGCGGGGGCCTTGAACAGTTGTATATCGGCATTGATGCCTGCTAAAAATGGAAACATGGCATCGATTTCTGTCATATGTGTGACCTCCAAAGACCCGAATGAAAAAGTAGGACCGGAAGGAGTGACTGATATGCGTTACATAAACGGGACAGATACTGCCGCCTATGCTATTTACTTCGAAAATGTAGATAGCGCCACGGCTCCGGCCCAGAATGTCTATGTTACCGACCAACTGGATCCTTCAAAGTGGGATTTGAATACTTTCAGTTTTCTACCAGTCACTATTGGTGATACCACCATTGATGTACCTGCGGGTTTGCCATCGTTTGAGATGGTAGTTGACCTGAGCGTCAAGACAGGCGTACTAGTACGTATCAGTGCAACCTTGAACGAACTCACCGGCGAGGTTAACTGGACTTTTGTGTCACTTGATCCTAATACGAAAAAGCCTGTAACGGATCCGCTGGCAGGCTTCCTGCCACCGAATGTGAATTATCCGGAAGGGCAGGGTGACGTGGGATATATAGTGGAGCCTAATGCAGACTTGCCGTCGGGGACTCCAGTGGGTAGTGATGCGGTGATCGTGTTTGACAACAATGCTCCCATCCGTACCAATGCGTGGATAACCCATATTGAAAACACTCCGCCCAGGAGCCGCATGACGCCTGCAACAATAGAAGTGGAAAGGGAATACATGCTGACCTGGACAGGCACCGATGAGCATTCGGGAATCAAGAGCTATGATCTCTATTACTCTGTGAATGACGGCCCGTTCCAAAAACTGCTCTCCACCCGTGACACCAGTTACCTGTTTGAAGGAGCGCCGTGCAATACCTATCGCTTTTTCACGCTTGCAAGGGACAGCGCCAATAACAGGGAGGCAAATAAAGCTGCCGAAGTGGAAATCACTATTAATCCGTATTTGTCCACAAGTATTAACCTGGATGGGGAATCTGTGCTTTGTGACGGAGATTCCACCTTATTATGGGTTCCGTACGATACCCTTGCCACGGCCTATGCATGGTATCGCGACGGGACACTCATTTCTCAGGATACCGCTGTCTATGTAAAAAAAGGCGGGAATTACATTGTGGATATAACGAGGGATTCCTCTTGCAGCTTTTCCGTAGGACCGGTGGTCATAACACAGAGTCATGTCTCTAAGCCGGCCATAGTCCAGTCAGGCGACAAATTATCGGTGCCGAATGATTACGATACCTACCAGTGGTATCTGGATGATAACCTGCTGACAGGAGCCTCCGGGCATGAGATCACTGCAGATACCGAAGGGAGTTACAGCGTGCTGGTGACCAATGAAGATGGCTGTTCGGTCTTGTCCGACGCTTTTGTCTTTGAGATCACAGGTCTTGATAATACGGGTGGATTGACTGTGTATCCCAACCCTGGTGCTGACCAGCTCGTGGTGAAATTTAATGAGGAATTCGGAAAACAGGCTTACGTTGAAATTTTTGATGTCTCCGGTCAATTGATAAAACACCATGAATTTCATTCTATCAGGCCCGATATGGAGACGAGGATAAACATACATACCTTATTGCCCGGGGTGTTTTTCATACATATCCGCAACGAGGAAAAAGTGGCAGTCTTTAAGTTTGTTAAAAAGTAAATAATCGAAGGATTTCCCGCTGCCATACCGGAGCAGTATCATGATAAGGAGAAGAAAGGAGACCGGTTTAGCCAATGGTCTCCTTTTTTCTGTTTTTTATCGAAAAGCTCCGGGATACCACTTCACGGCATTTTCAAAGTAGATTTTGCGTAAAACCTTCTCGTCGAGCTTCAGGCCCGTGAACGAATCGGGAACGGCGGGGGCGGTCATCACCGAATCGGTCGAGAAGTATTTCCAGTCATTGCGCCATTCTTCCTCAAGCCATTGCTTTCGCGCGTCAATATTTGCTTTATCCGATATCCCGAAATCAGTACCGTAAAGCAATCTGTCCTGATATTTAATGATAAAATCACGCACCTTGTCGCTGTTTTGCACCTGAAAATGGCAGATGCGCGCTGCCATGTCCACCGCAAAGTTGGGGTACTTGTCAAGGCGTTTTGCGAGCTCGTCCACATTCCACTCGAGGCTGCCAAGGTGGGCGCCCACCACCCTGAGGTTGGGGTGCTTTGCCAGCATCCGGTCCCTGGCGGCGATTTGCGCATCATACGACGGATATTCGGGATGCAGGTACATGTGGTATTGCGGGTTCTCCTTAAAATACCCGCGGTCCGAGAGCACTGTCATCGAGTCGAGGGGCAGCCAGCAGTTGCGCGGTTCGCCAAGGTGGGCCAGCAGCGTTTTATCCTGTAGCTCAATAAAATCGAGAATCGGATCGAATCTCGGGTCATCAATCATGATAAAATTGCCGATACTGTCGCGAAACACCATACCGATATCTTTCCATATTTTGACCGCAATGGCTCCTGCATCAAAATCTGCCTTGAGCTGATCAAGCACCTTCTGTTGCCAATCCGGGCTCTCAAAGTTTTCCATTGAAAAAGTAGTGATCACGGCAACAGTTTTGGGGTACTTCTTTTTCTGATAAACAGCCATGTCAAATCGGTCACGAATTTTTTTCGTATCGTCAGCTCTTGTCACAATACTTAACAACCTGAAGTTTTTCGTTTTGGCAAACTCAGGAAACGTATTGTCCCTTGTGTAGATATGAACATGAGCGTCGATCTTTGGTATTTGTAAAAAGAGGTCTTTTTTTGGTTTGTCACAGGCAGTAAGGATGACAAGCATTAAGAAGAGTTCTGCGATATGGTTTAAAATTTTCATCAGATATGGATTTACATGAAAAAACTGTGATTTTCAATTTAGTGAATAATTAACAGCCATAAAAAAATCATCCCGACACTAGTGATGCCACGCCTATGAGAAAAGAGTGATTTCTTCATACATTTTATAACCCAAAGGATATAAGCAATAGCTAAAATGATCATCAAATTTGTACAAATCTCATATATTTTATAACTTATCGGGCATAAAAATTACCGATGTGTTAACTTTACATTGAACTGCAACTTTGCAGTCTTTTAATCCAATTTCCCCGGACATATTATGAAAGACAACCTGAATAATATTATACGACTCTTTCGGGTTGATCAATACATAAAGAATTTCTTTATTTTCCTGCCCCTGTTCTTTGCTCTTAAGATCACCGAGACAGAATTGTTGATTAATGCGGTAATAGCCTTTTTCGCCTTTTCGATGTCCGCCAGTGCAATTTATATTTTCAATGACTACAGGGATATTGAAGAGGATAAGCTGCACCCGAAAAAGAAATACCGCCCCCTTGCTTCCGGTGCTATTGACAAGCATAAAGCCCTGTGGATCATGACTGTTTTGTTTGTATCAGGGCTTGCACTTATGGCATACTTGTCTCTAACAACCGTAGGTATTCTCCTCGTCTATGTGATCATGAATCTGGCTTACAGTTTTTATCTTAAGCAGGTTGCGATTATCGATATTGTGATCATAGCAATAGGTTTTGTGTTGCGCCTGTTTGTCGGTTCTGCTGTCACGGGCATACCTCTTTCCATGTGGATTATCGTCATGACATTTTTACTGGCACTTTTCCTGGCACTTGCCAAACGCAGGGATGATTGCCTGATATTCCTTGATACCGGCAAAAGCATGCGTAAAGTCGTCAACGGATATAATCTGCAGTTTCTCAATACCGCCATGGGAATCATGGCTTCGGTGGTTATCGTAGCTTATATCAACTATACCACTTCAACTGAAGTTATCGAGCGCGTACACAGCCATGATCTTTATCTGACTGCTTTTTTTGTAATTCTGGGAATTCTGCGCTACCTCCAGATTGCATTTGTGCTTGAAGACAGCAGTTCTCCTACAAAGATCGTTTTGAAGGATCGCTTTATGCAAATAACACTTTTTGGCTGGATCATCACTTTTATTTGGATATTGTACTGAAATTGCATAAAAAAGAACGGGATTCCAATCAACATTAAAAAAGGCACTATGATCATCTCAGGCTGGGGAATGTATCCAAAAATAGAGAGTACTGTGCTCAGGTTTGAAACTGAACAGGCACTTGCTAATTTAATCGGAGAATATTACGGCCTCGTCCCTCGCGGAAACGGGAGAAGTTACGGTGACAGTGCCCTCAGCCCTGTGACTGTCGATGTTAAACCTAAAAATTATTTCCTCAGCTTTGATGAATCATCGGGCCTGTTGCATGTACAGGCGGGTGCATTGCTCTCGGATATCCTCGAAATTTTTGTGCCGAAAGGATGGTTTCTTAAAATTACACCGGGGACCAAACTCATTACAGTAGGCGGAGCTATTGCCAGCGATGTGCATGGCAAAAACCATCATATTGAGGGTTGTTTCAGTGAGAGCGTCAAAGAATTTCGGATTGTAACGGCAAACGGAACGATCATCAACTGCAACAGAGAAAGTACACCTGATCTGTGGAAGGCTACCTGCGGAGGCATGGGACTTACCGGTGTGATCCTCGATGCTAAAATTTATCTAAAGAAGATCAAGTCTCAATACATAAATCAGGTAACTATAAAAACTAAAAACCTGAAGGAAACTTTTGATGCGTTTGAGGAATTCAAAGACAAGCCTTATTCCGTTGCATGGATTGATTGCCTTGCCAAGGGTAATGCGATGGGCAAGAGCCTGCTGATGGTTGGTGATTTCAGTGGGGAGGGTGGGCTCGGTTACCAACTTAAGCCGCAAAAGACCATCCCCTTCAATTTCCCATCTTTCACTTTAAATAAACTGAGTGTAAAGGCTTTTAACGAACTATATTACGGGAAGGTGAGAAAAAAGGTGACGAAACAACAGGTTGATATCGACGCCTTTTTTTATCCACTCGACGCCATAGGTCACTGGAATCGCATTTACGGCAAAAACGGCTTTACTCAGTACCAGTTTATTTTGCCAAAAGTACACAGTTACGATGGCCTGAAAGAAATCCTTGCTACGATAGCCGACTCGGGCAAAGGGTCTTTTCTTGCCGTTTTAAAACTTTACGGAAAAGCAAATCAAAACTGGCTGTCCTTTCCCCTCGAGGGTTATAGTCTTGCTCTGGACTTTAAAATTGAGAAAGGGATATTTCAGCTTCTTGATATGCTTGACCGGATCGTACTAAAATACGGCGGTCGTATTTATCTGACCAAAGACGTACGTGTGAGCAGAAAAACTTTCGAAAAGGGATACCCTCAGATAGATACATTCAGGCAATTCAGAAAAGAGCATGGAATGGACAAAAAATTTCAATCATTACAATCAAAACGAGTAGGGATATAATATGAGCTACATACTTATCATCGGAGCCAAAAGCGATATCGCAAAAGCAATTGCCAGAGAATACGCCAATCACGGATATGACCTGTACCTGGCTGCCAGAAATGTCGCGGAACTCAAAGATTTTGCAAGCGATCTCCGCATCCGGACCGGAAAAAAAGTTAAAACACTTGATCTGGATATTCTCGATTTTGAGAGTCATCGGATTTTTTATGAAAACCTGGAGGAAAAACCCGGAGGGGTTGTCTCTGCTGTAGGATACCTCGGCGATCAGGAAAAGGCTCAATCTGATTTTCAGGAAACTAAACTGATTATCGAGACCAATTATACCGGCGTTGCAAGTATTTTTAATATTATCGCCAATGATTATGAACAGCGTAAAAGCGGGTTTATGGTGGGCATCAGCTCTGTTGCCGGTGATCGGGGGCGCAAGAGCAACTACCTGTACGGCTCGGCCAAGGCAGCATTGACCGCCTATTTGTCCGGGCTCCGGAACAGGTTGCACAACGCCAATGTACATGTAATGACAGTTAAACCCGGGTTTGTCAGGACCAAAATGACTGCGGGCATGAATCTGCCCGCCAGGTTGACTGCCGAGCCTGAGGAGGTTGCCAGAGATGTGTTCAGGGCGCAGCAAAAAAGAAAGAATGTCCTCTATACAAAATGGATATGGAAATGGATCATGCTTGTCATCAGGATGATTCCCGAATGGCAGTTTAAAAAGATGAGTATATGAGGCGTGGAGGGGGCATTGTATCTTTGCGCCCTGGCGCCTCAGCGGTGAGAGAAGTCAGGAGACGGGAAACAGGAATTTAAAACAGGAATTTTGAACCCAAAATTCTCAATAACCTTTCTATTCCGAGCTTAAATTACTTCAGAATCAGGCACTTCGTTCACGTTTGACTCGTCACCATAAAAGTGCATTATGCCTCCTCATCAAACGTGCTGATTTTCTTCCCGCCCTGGCGGGACAAGTTGTACTTTAACCTCTCATAACGAAATCCTGGTGAGAATTTTGGGTTGAAAGGAATATATTTGCATTTGGGACTGCAGGATTTTGTAGATTAATTACACAAAACGACATTTATCTTGGGGATAGCATTCTTTGATTTTGACGGCACCATCACAAAGCATGACAGTATGATGAAATTCATTCGTTTCGCAACGGGTGATTTCAGGACTTTTTCGGGCCTGCTGCTTTTGTCGCCGATTTTGTTGCTTTATAAACTAAAACTCATTCCGAATTATAAAGCTAAACAACAAATGCTCGCATGGTTTTTCAAGGGGATGGATGAAAACAAATTTAAAAAAATCGCCGAAGAATTTTCTCTGAATCATATTGATGGCATGGTAAGAGCAGGCGCGATAGAAAAGATCAGATGGCACAAAGGACAAGGACACCGGGTGGTAGTGGTGTCGGCATCGATGGAATGCTGGGTAAAACCATGGTGCAACAAGCAAGGTCTCGAACTGATCGCTACCCGACTGGAAATAAAACAACACAAACTGACGGGCAGGTTTGCCACACCAAATTGCTATGGCCCCGAAAAGGCAGAACGCATTAAGGAAAAATATGATCTGACGAATTACGAGATTATTTATGCTTATGGCGACAGCCGCGGCGATAAGGAAATGCTGGCACTCGCCCACCACAGGTTTTACAAAAAATTCCGTTGACGCCTCCCGGCCTGTTGCAAAATAATTGCATGAAAAAATCACCTTTTTTTCATATAATTCACATAAACGGTGATGACGACCACAACGGCAAAAGCGAGGCCTGTGCCCCAATCAATCGTGTCAGCCGAAAACCGAAATGATGTATAGCGGTCGAAAAAATATTTAATAAATGAAGCCGGAAGATCGGTCTCGCCAAGTTGCCGCTTAACTTCCCAATGCCAGTCTGTGAGAAAACAATACCCAAGGCCATAGCGCAAACCCAGCACCAACCAGGAAAATACTGTGGCAGACACCACAATGAGATGCGCTTTGCGGGTGCGTTTCCATATCCATCCCGACAGGTTGAAAGTGATGATCAGGATATGCGCCCAGAAAAACACAACATCCAGAAGCTTCAGGTTTTCTGTCATTTCAGTATTTTTCGCCTCTGTAATCGTCCTTAATTTACTATTTAACCCGGATTATTCATGAAAAGATTGCGATGATGCAAGTAAGGAATTGATATTTAAATATTTACATTGAAAAACGCTTGTTTCAAAATGCCGCAAATTTGAGGAATGAAAATTCATCAAGCGACCATCATTTTCGTGTTTATCAGCGCTTGGAGCGTTTCCTTTATTATTTCCCGAATTATTCGGATTAATTCAGTCAAAAAAACAATAAACATCGATTATACTGCATGCTCCCGGATTTTTGGATATGAATTTTTTATCATTTTCCCATGGAATGCGTTATAGTAATATGATTTATGAAATGTGTAACAGCCAAACCCGCTTTGATTTGAAAAAGTATTTTTTGTACACGCTGTTTTCTTTTTTCCTGATTGCAACCACGCTGATATTACCTGCGCCTTCATCGTACGGCCAGTATAAAATACTTGAAGATTCTCATACACTTGAAAAAATCCATCACGCCATCGACAGTATTTACGACCTGAACTTTGAAGCGGCCGACATGCTCATTGCCGAACTTGAACCCGTACTGCACGACTATCCGGGGCTATATCTGCTCAAGGCTTTTTATGTGCGATGGAAATACCAACCCATTAAAAAAGATCAGCAATCATTTGCAATGCTTGAATCCTATCTGGAGAAAGGCATTGAACTGGGGCAAAAAATGCTCGATCAGGACAAAGACAATGTTGAGGCCAACTTTTTTTTAATGGCGTCTCACGCCCTGCTCGCCGAATTATATGTAAATAATGGCATGAATTTCAAGGCACTGGGACAAGCAAAAAGCGCCTACAATTACATCAAGATAGGTTTTGAATATATTGAGCAATATCCTGAGTTTTACTTTTCCAGTGGAATTTATAATTATTACAGAGAAAAATATCCCGAGGAGAATCCTTTTTACAAATCCTTTATCTGGTTTTTTCGCAACGGAGACAAAGCCAGGGGACTTGAGATGTTAAAAAAGGGAGCCGAACTGGCTGTTTTCACAAAAACGGAGTGCTATAATTATCTGTTTCACATTTACCTTAGGTACGAGGATAAACCTTTGAATGCAATTTTTTATGCCGAAATTCTGAAGGATAAGTACCCCCACAATCTGTATTTCCTTTCTAATTATATCGAAAATTCCATACGGCTGCATCGTTACGACGGCCTGTATCCGTACATCGCAAAGCTGCTGGAGAGCGATAAAGATTATTATCGCTATCACGGGGAGATTTTTTACGGCATCTATCTGGAAAAGGCGGAACAAAACCTCACTGCTGCCATTGATCATTACCGGATAGCCGACGAACTTGGCAACAAAAATGACAGCCGCACGCCTCACTACGACAGTATGTTATTTTTGGGACTGGGACGGATATACAAGACTTTGGGCCAAAAGGATAAATCGAAAGATTACCTGAAAAAATCGGTGAAATCAGCAGAATATATCGCTTACCGCAAAGACGCTCAGAAATTGCTGGATGACTGATCCTCCAGCTCTGCGAATTATTTCTTTTATTTGCAGATAAGAAGCGCCCCGTCTCCCGGGCAGTGTGTTGTAAATAATTCGAAAAATTATTGAATATCCATGAAAATCTGTGAATTGCTTAAGCAGGATGAACCAACCTTTTCATTCGAATTTTTTCCTCCGAAAAATTACTCCTCCATCCTGGAGTTGGGAATCAACATAGGCCAGTTGCTCAAGCTCAATCCCTCTTTTGTGTCGGTTACCTATGGCGCCGGAGGTTCCACTCAGGAAGCTTCCTTCAAGCTTACAGATTATATCAACAACAAAATCGGGCTCACGACCATGGCGCATTACACCTGCGTAAATGCCACCAGGGAAAAAGTGGCGGAAGATCTGGAGTATTTCCATGAGATAAATATTGAAAATCTGATCCTCCTTCGCGGTGATCCCCCAAAGGGCGAAACAAAATTTGCCAATGAGAGCGGCGAGTTTCATTATGCGAGCGAGCTGATAGAATATGCCTCGGCGCTCGATATGTTTTGCATCGCGGCGGCCGGTTATCCCGAAAAACATCCCGAGTCACCGTCTGTTGAAGGAGATATTTACTATCTGAAGTATAAAGTTGACAAAGGGGTTGATTTTATCGTCACTCAGTTATTTTTTGACAATCAGTATTATTTTGACTTCGTAAAAAGAGCACGCGCCGCAGGCATTGAGATTCCCATTATCCCCGGTATCATGCCGATCACCAATTTCAGGCAGATCAAACGTTTTACTGAAATGTGCGGGGCCACTATCCCACAAACATTGGTCGAAAAGCTAACACCCTATCAGGACGATCTCAAAAAAACCTATGAGATCGGCGTCGAATTTGCCATTAATCAATGTCGGGAACTACTCGATCATGGCGTACCCGGCCTCCATTTTTACACACTGAATAAATCGAGGGCGACTATCGATATCTTCTCTTCCATCAAATAAATAGACCCTACTGACCCTTCAGGAGGACAATCCATGAAAAAAAGGCTATTTTCTCATGCGAACTATGCTTGCATCCCATAATACACCTCATGACAGCGAACCTGTTAATATTACTATATTCGCTTATGCGTGTTTACAATTATTTATAATAGATAAATATACTTATCTTTGATATCCAAATTGCTATGACCATGAGTGATTATTCCTATCTTTTCAGTGCAGATATCAATTTCATCGATGATCTGTATAAAAAATACAAAGCAGATCCGGGGTCTGTCGATCTGAGCTGGCAGCGCTTTTTCGAAGGCTTTGAACTCTCCCATCACGATGGCGATACCAGAGAAGGCCTGATCAATGAAATTCGGGCTATCAGTGAAAAAGCCGCGCCTCAGCAAATCGAAACCGGCGAAACAAAAGATTTTATATCTCTCAAGGAACTGGGCGTCAGAAACCTCATTCACGCCTACCGCACAAGAGGACACCTGAAATCCGACACCAACCCCGTAAGACCGCGGAGGAAACACCACGTGCTGCTCGACCTCGAAGATTACGGTCTTTCACAGCATGATCTGGATACTGAATTTGAGGTTGGCAACATAATCGGTCTGGGCCGGGCAAAACTCCGGGATATTCAGGACACATTAAAAAAAGTATATCTTGGCCCGATCGGTTTTGAATACATGCATGTGCGAAATCATGAAGTGATAGAGTGGTTCAAGAAAAAGGCCGAGCAGGAATTTCTCCATTTTGATCCGCCGATGGAGGAGAAAAAGCGTGTCCTCACCAAACTCAATGAGGCGGTAGTATTCGAAAATTTCCTGCATACCAAATACATCGGCCAGAAGCGCTTTTCCCTTGAAGGGGGTGAAAACACCATTCCGGCCCTTGACAAAATGATCAGAACAGCAACGGAACAAGGCGTTAAAGAGGTGATCATTGGCATGGCCCATCGCGGCAGGCTCAACGTGCTGGCCAATATCATGCAAAAGACATATGAGGAGATATTCAGCGAATTTGAAGGTACCGCTGTTCCCGACCTCACCATGGGTTACGGCGATGTAAAGTATCACCTCGGTTATTCGAGCAAACACAAAAGCGACGATGGCAAAAAAGAAGTTTACCTTAAGCTGGCGCCCAATCCTTCGCATCTGGAGGCAGTCGACCCTGTAGTGCTCGGATATACGCGCGCTCAAATCGACGATGAATACAGCGGTAACCTGAAAAAGGCATTGCCAATCCTGATCCATGGCGATGCGGCGGTTGCCGGACAAGGAATCGTGTACGAGATCACACAGATGTCAAACCTGGCCGGATATACAACCGGTGGCACAATTCATTTTGTTATCAATAACCAGATGGGCTTTACAACCGACTATGACGACGCAAGATCAAGCATTTACTGTACTGATGTCGGTAAAATCGTGGATGCCCCCATATTGCACGTAAACGGTGATGACGCGGAGGCCGTAAACTTTTGCGCACAGGTAGCCATAGAATACCGACTCAAATTCAAGAAAGACATCTATATCGACATGCTCTGCTACAGGCGACACGGCCATAATGAGAGCGATGAGCCGAAATTTACACAACCTAAATTATACAATCTTATCGCGAAACACCCCAACCCGCGGGAAGTATATCTGCGACATCTCATCGATCGCGGCGAGGCCAACGCAGAGCTGGCCAAAAAGATGGAAAAGGAATTCAGAGCCTTGCTTCAGGACAGGCTTAACCTCGTGAAGCAACAACCGCTGCCTTACAAACCCCAGCGCCAGGAGGAGGAATGGGAAAAGCTCACCCCGGCCACTCCGGAGGATTTCGATGAATCTCCGGATACATCTGTTTCTATGCAAATTTTGCAAAAAGTGGGCAAGGCGCTGATCACCCTTCCTGAAGGCTTTAAGCCGATCAAACAACTGGAGCGTCTGCTCAAAGAGAGAAAGGATGACTTTTTTGAAAAGAAAATCCTCACCTGGGCCGATGCCGAATTGCTGGCATACGGTTCCTTATTACTTGAAAAGAAAATCGTCCGGATGTCGGGGCAGGATGTAAAACGCGGCACATTTTCACACCGCCACGCCGTCGTTTTCGATGCAGAGACCAACCAGTCATACAGCTTCCTCAACCATATTGAAAAAGGGCAGGCTGATTTTAAAATTTACAATTCCCTCCTCTCCGAATACGGCGTACTGGGTTTTGAATACGGCTATGCCATGGCCTCGCCCCATGCGCTTGTGCTTTGGGAGGCGCAATTCGGCGATTTTGCCAACGGTGCCCAGGTAATCATCGATCAGTTCGTGACGAGTGCAGGCACCAAATGGCAGCGGATGAACGGGATCGTAATGCTGCTGCCCCACGGTTATGAAGGCCAGGGCCCTGAACACTCCAGCGCACGTCCCGAACGATTTCTGGAAATGGCGGCAGACTATAACATTGTTGTAGCCAATTGCACCACGCCGGCCAACTTTTTTCACTTGCTCCGCAGGCAACTTGCCTGGCATTTCAGAAAACCTTGTATCGTCATGACTCCGAAATCATTGCTGCGACATCCGAAAGTAATTTCTCCACTTTCGGAATTTACCGAAGGAAAGTTCTCGGAAGTATATGATGATGACTATGCCGACCCGAAAAAAGTGAAGAAAATGCTTTTTTGCTCCGGCAAGGTTTATTTCGATCTGCTCGGCGAGCAGCAAAAATCAAAACGAAAAGATATAGCGATTATCAGGATAGAACAATTGTTCCCGTTTCCTGAAAAACAGATTGCGGGAGTGCTGAGAAAGTATCCCAAAGACGCCAAAGTGATATGGGTGCAGGAAGAGCCCGAAAATATGGGCGCCTGGACATACATCCTGAGGAAATATCGACACAGGGTTGACGGTGGGATTTTCAGACCGCCGAGCGCATCGCCTGCCACAGGCTACAGCAAAATACACAAAGAAGAGCAACAGGAAATCGTCAGAAAAGCATTTGCAGATTGATAGCCGTCATGATGAGCATTGAAATTCAGAACTATAAAAAATAATCATAAAATCATGAGTATTGAGTTAAAAATACCGCCTGTCGGCGAGTCCATTACAGAGGTTACGATGGGGCAATGGCTCGTCGAAGATGGCTCCCGGGTAGAAATGGACCAGCCGGTTTGTGAAATCGAGTCGGAAAAGGCAACATTCGAACTAAATGCAGAACAGCCGGGAATTCTGCGGCACAAAGCAAAAGAGGGGGATGAACTCAAGATAGGCGAAGTAGTTGCCGTGATTGAGGAAGCTGAAACACCTCAACCGGATAAGACTGACAAAACGGAAGACAAGCACATATCTTCCCGAAGCGAACCGATAGAAACCAAAACCACAGGAAAGACAATAGAAATGCGTGTGCCTGCCGTTGGAGAATCCATCACAGAAGTGACGCTGGGTTCCTGGGCAAAAAGCGATGGGGATTATGTAGAAATGGATGAAGTGATTGCTGAAATAGAATCAGATAAAGCTACCTTTGAACTTACAGCCGAAGCGAGCGGGATTTTACATATTGAAGCCAGGGAAGGTGAAACACTCGAGGTTGGTGCGCTGATCTGCACCATAGAGGTGACGGAAGAAAAACCGGCCGGAACCCAGCCCCCGGTTCCCGCGTCAGGTGAAGAAAAAACAGCTAAGTCCTCATCTGACTATGCCAAAGGGCACCCTTCCCCTGCTGCTGCCAAAATCCTGGCAGAAAAAGGCCTTGATCCCATGGCGGTAACAGGCACCGGTCCGGGAGGCCGGATCACTAAGGAGGACGCGTTAAAGGCTTCGCCCGAAGCTGAAAAGAAAGAAGCGCCTCCTGCGCCGCCGCCTCAAACGGAGGTCATGTCACAAGCACCCCAACCCGGCATTTCAGGCAACAGACAGCAGCGCATTGAAAAGATGTCAACACTGCGTAAGACGATCGCCAAAAGGCTCGTAACAGTAAAAAATGAGACAGCCATGCTCACCACCTTCAACGAGGTAAACATGCAGCCTGTCATGGATATTCGAAGTAAATACAAGGAGAAGTTCAAGGAAAAATATGAAATCGGCCTTGGGTTTATGTCGTTTTTCACCAAAGCGTGTTGCACTGCACTACTCGAATGGCCTGCCGTAAATGCCCAATTGCATGAGAATGAGATCATTTTCCATGAATATTGTGATATTTCCATAGCGGTATCTACACCAAGAGGACTCGTGGTGCCTGTTATCAGAAATGCCGAAGCCATGAGCTTTGACCAGATCGAGAAAGAGATTGCACGGCTGGCAGCAAGGGCGAGGGACGGCAAACTAAGCATCGAGGAGATGCAGGGAGGTACCTTCACCATTACCAACGGTGGTGTATTCGGCTCCATGCTCTCCACACCGATCATCAATATCCCGCAGTCGGCCATTCTGGGCATGCATAACATCGTGCAACGGCCCGTAGCCGAAAATGGTGAAATTGTCATACGCCCCATTATGTACGTGGCTCTGTCGTACGATCACAGGATCATCGACGGCAGGGAATCGGTAAGCTTCCTCGTAAGAGTGAAAGAATTGCTTGAAGATCCGGCGAGATTGCTGCTGGGTATATAACCATGAAAACAGAGCGGATTTTCCATATTCAATGGAAGGGACGAGGGGCAATATCCAATAAACAATATCCAATGAGCAATGAACAAGGGACAATATTCAATAAGCAATATTCAATAAGCATTGAACAAGGAAAAAACTTGAGTGTTGAATATTGGGTGTTGAGTGCTGCACGCTGAGTGTTGATATTTAAAAGTTAAAGTTTGAATTTACCATGAGCAACCAGCAGTTTTTTTAAGAAAACCATATCCGATACGGATCTTAACAAATATTTTGAAGCTTTAAATTAAATTACCATGAAATACGACGTTACCATCATAGGATCAGGACCCGGCGGATATGTAGCTGCCATCCGCTGCGCACAATTGGGAATGAAAACCGCCCTCATTGAAAAATACGACACCCTCGGCGGCACCTGCCTCAATGTGGGATGCATCCCCTCCAAAGCATTGCTCGACTCCTCGGAGCATTTTTATAATGCAAAAAACCATTTCAAGGCACATGGCATCGGGCTTACCAACCTCAAAGTGGATCTCAAGCAAATGATCAGCCGCAAGGACGAGGTAGTGAGTCAAACAGTGGCAGGCATTGATTTCCTGATGAAAAAAAATAAGATAGATGTTTTGCACGGCATCGGTTCCTTTATGGACAGTCACACAATTTCCGTAAAAGGGCATGAAAAAGAGACGATTATTGAAAGTGATAAGGTGATCATCGCTACGGGATCAAAACCTGCCTCACTGCCATTTATTAAACTCGACAAAAAACGTATTATAACCAGTACGGAAGCCCTTTCGCTCAAAACAATGCCGAAACATCTCATCGTAATCGGCGGCGGAGTGATCGGCCTGGAACTGGGCTCAGTGTATGCCAGGCTCGGCACAAAAGTCACCGTCGTAGAGTTTCTTGACAGCCTGATCCCCAACATGGATAAATCGCTGGGGCGCGAATTGAAAAAAGTGCTGAAGAAACAGGGGTTTGAGATATATCTGAAGCATAAAGTCACGGCGGTAACTGTAAAAGGCGCTAAAGTGTCTGTAAAAATGGAAGACACAAAAGGTGA
This sequence comes from Cyclobacteriaceae bacterium, assembly GCA_015492915.1. Lineage (GTDB taxonomy): Bacteria > Bacteroidota > Bacteroidia > Cytophagales > Cyclobacteriaceae > JAAUQL01. The sequence goes on along the minus strand of WGED01000746.1, from coordinate 972 downwards.
AGAGAAAAGCCTGGAAGGTGACTATTGTCTTGTGGCGATTGGCAGAAAGCCCTATACCGACGGCCTCAATCTTGAAAAAGCGGGCCTTGAAACGGATGCTTCCGGACGTATCGAAGTAAACGACCAGCTTCAGACAAAAACAGAAAACATCTATGCCATCGGCGATGTGGTACGCGGTGCAATGCTGGCGCACAAAGCTGAAGAAGAAGGCGTTTTTGTTGCAGAAACCATCGCCGGACAAAAACCGCACATCAACTATCTGCTCATCCCGGGTGTCGTTTATACATGGCCTGAGGCAGCATCTGTCGGATATACCGAAGAGCAACTCAAAGAAAAAGGGATCAGCTATAAATCAGGCTCTTTCCCGTTCAGGGCTTCCGGCCGGGCGAGAGCGAGTATGGATATCGAAGGATTCATCAAAGTGCTTGCTCATAAAGAAACCGATGAGATACTTGGCGTACACATGATAGGGCCCCGTGCTGCCGATATGATCGGCGAGGCGGTGGTTGCCATGGAGTACCGGGCTGCGGCAGAAGACATCGCGCGCATATCGCATGCACATCCCACTTACACAGAGGCATTTAAGGAGGCGTGCCTGGCCGCCACTGCCAACCGGGCATTGCATATTTGACATTTTCTCATGAAAAGAATTACCAAGTCACCCTGAATTCCTGCCTCGCCGGCGGGTGTTTCAGGGTCTTGGATGAATGAAAACTCATTAGTCTTGGCTTTATTAGAAAGATGCCGAAATAAATTCTGCATGACGAAGGGGATGGGAGATGTTGAAATCTCCGTTTCCCCGCCTATTCAAAGACGGGACTAAGCGGAGCAGCATGACAGGTTGTGGTAGAGGCTATGAAAAAATAACTATTTTCTCATAGCCCGAATAATTCGGGAAATAATAAAGGAAACGCTCAAAGCGCTGATAAACACGGAATTGACGGTCGCTTGATGAATTTCCATTCCTCAAAT
>WGED01000745.1 GCA_015492915.1 Cyclobacteriaceae bacterium | reverse complement strand
GGTGTAGTTGCAAACTGCACCCGGCATCATTTTATTCTTGACTTAACAGTAATTTAAGCTCGGAATAGAAAAGTTAATGAGAATTTTGGGATAAATTGCCTGTTTGAATCAGGCTGTCTCAAAAGCTAATTGATTAACTATTTTTTATCTTCCTGTGCCTTCGTAAAGTATATCACGAAGTGACTTCTTTATTCATCTCTGTTTAAATCTGTCAAGCCTTTTTGCAAAGTTTCGCAGAGATTTCTGAGACGGCCTCTTTTTTTTGTTTAAATCCTTTCCCCGGGAACACCGGGAAATGATCATTTTTCCATATATTAAATAATCATTAGAACATTGCGTTATTGTTAAAGAAATTGACAAAAATCTTCCACAAGTAGAATTTTCTCATCAAATTGTACTCTGTTTTGTCTAAGACAACAGTATTTTTTTAAAACAAACAGACATAAATTTTTATATCATGGAAACAGCAGCTATTATAAATGAACAAGATGCGACTACTGTAAAAGAAACCGGAACACCTGTCAAAAAAAAGACAGTTAATTATCCTGACAAAAAGAAGCTCTACCGCCTCCCCTACTCGCTCAACGACAACCCCATCGGCTGGATCGAGGCCACCGATATCTGCAACATCAAATGCAAAGGGTGTTATCGTCTGATCATGGGCGAGGGACACAAACCGGCAGAACAGATCAAGGAAGAGATTTTGTTCCTGCGCAAGTGGAGAAACTGCGACAATATCTCCCTGGCAGGCGGCGAACCGATTCTGCACCCTCAGATCAAAGAGATCGTCTCTTTCATCACAAGCCTGGGCATGAAATCGGTGATCCTGACCAACGGCCTGGCGCTGAATGATGAAAAACTCAAAGAGATGAAAGAGGCCGGATTGCTGGGATTCAGCTTCCACATCGATGTTACCCAGATACGGCCGGAGTTCAAAAAGGAAAAAATCAAAAGTGAGCTGGAGCTGAATGACTTGCGCCTGAAATATGCCAAAATGCTGAAGAAATATGGGTTCTATTCTCATTTCGGCATTACCGTTACAGCCGACAACCTGCACGAGGTCCCCGAACTCATCCGCTGGGCCAAGGACAACATCATGCTGATCAATGGAATTTCATTGATTATTTACCGCGGCCTGCCCGTGATGCCCGGCATCAACTATTATGCACGAGGCGAAAAAGTGGACGTAAATGTCGATACCCTCGGCTACACGATCGACAGGGAAGAATATGAAAAAATCCATGTCAGAGCCCAGGATGTATATGCTGTGATCAAGGAACATTTCCCCGATTACGAGGCGATGGGCTATCTGGGCGGAACGGCCGATCACACTTCTTTCAAATGGCTGTGGGGCAGTCTTTTTGTGAATACGAAAGGAAAAACTTTCGGCGCTATCGGGAACAAAACGCTTGAATTGGCTCAGACAGTCTATCATTTTTTCCATGGCACTTACCTGGTCTATCCCAAGAAGAGGATTGGAAAATCGATATTTCTCATGTCTCTGCTCGACCCGATCGTCCGCAAGGCATTCAAGAAATTCCTCAAATACTGCATCGTCAACCCCGTAAGGTTCTTCTACCCGATGCGGTCGCTGGGTATCGGCATGGTGCAGGCTCCCGATCTGCTGCCCGACGGCAGGATCGACATGTGCGACGACTGCCCGGATATGTGTGTATTCGAAGGCAGGCTCGTCAACTCCTGCCGGCTGGACGAGTGCAGGATTTTCGGTGACCTGTTGCAAATACAGGTTGAAGACGGCGTGGAACTAAAGAAAAAGGCTGCTGAAAAAGAGACCGAACCGGCTTACTGACAGGCTCACATTGATATTAATCAAAATCAGAACACAAAGCTCCCTACCCGGATAAAAGCAGGGAGCTTTTTTTGTGCCTTTGAATTTTATAAGCCAAATTGAGATTGTAACAAAACCTACAGGTATGGATACGATCAAACGAACAATCTTCATGATCAGCGCACTATTTCTGATCTTAAACGTTCCCCTCCGGGCGCAGGACGAGGACACTTTTCCGGAAGGATACAAAAGGAATCTCATCAAATGGAATGTGACCCCTTTCTTCCTCTGGAGTAAAAAAAACATCAATATCTCATACGAGCGTATCCTGTCGCCGTACAGATCGTTTTCGATCAACGCGGGATATTTTGAAATGCCTTCAACCGGTCTTTTCGACAGCCTGAATATCAAATCGGCCAACAAAAAAGGCGGTTTTTCCATATCCGGCGACTACCGGTTTTATTTTAAAAATCGAAATAAACGCTTTGCTCCGGACGGCCTGTTCTGGGGTGTTTACGGTTCATACCATTATTATACGTTCAATAATGATATTGAAGTCATCGAAGATGAGTACATCCAAGGGCATCTGATCCTGGATGGCAGGCTCAGCATTTTTAGTGTTGGTGCAGAGCTGGGATATCAGTTTGCCCTGGGCAAGCGCTGGACGGTCGATATGGTATTTATGGGACCTGCGCTCGCTTTATATAAAACAAAGTTGACATTGACCGGTGATCTGTCGGGCAGCGATGAAGAATACCTCAAAGCCATACGCGATATCCTCATCGGCAGATTTCCTTTTCTCGATGATTTGATAGATAAGGGGGAATTTGATGACAATGGGGTGTCGGCGAGCTTCGGTTATGGATTTCGATACATCATTCAGGTCAGTTACCGGTTTTGACATTTTAATAGTGTTTTTTAGCCGCTAATGTGCGAATAAATTTAATTGGGTGCACTACCCGAATGATTCGCTCTCCGGCATAAATTTCAGCACCGGATTGCGCTGCTTCCGCCGGGCCCCTCGTCCCCCTACAAAAATTTTTTTTATGAAAAAATAGCGTTTTTCTCATGGAAGTGCCACTCCAAACCGAAGGGTGCCGGCCCCCGTTTATTGCCGAGGCAAGAGTCCTTGGGCTATCGCTCTCTTATTTTTTCCTTTTATATAAAAACCTAAAATAAACATCACGCCCGACCTCTGGCAAGGAGGCTATGTGCAAATGCAGTGCCGTGGTCTCCCAAATCTAAATAAGAAACCAAGCATATTTCCCCACTGAAAATCAGTAGACCGATAAATATCCCCTACCTCTTCCGCCTCAGCATCTTTGCGTGAAAAGAGACGTTTGAGACAATCTCAGGAACTGTCACTGTGCAGGAATCAACGTCGGGGCTTGAACCTTAGAAAATAATCATGCATCACCCGGATTATATCTTTGGGGTCCTGGATGTTCATCATTGGCTTTTGATGATTGAAGAATATGATAAAATCATTGTATTCCTTTTCGGTGATGTCGTACATGTGCATAAATACCTGTCTGACCGAATCGGAAGAGACCGTCTGGATGTAGGTACGATACTTTCGCGCTTCGCCATGAATTCTCATCAATTGTTTTTTCTCTTTGGCCTCCCGGCTCATTCCGGACAGAATGCCGTATTTCAAGGTGCCCACGGGCACATCCACATCGGGCTTGGGAGGAGACGGGGGCAATCCGGGCACACTCATGGATTGTCTCTCGGGACGCATGAGGTAATCGATATTCGGCGCCCCCTGTATCGTGATGCCGGGCAGTTCCACCGTAGCCATCTCCATGCGGATGATGATATCGATGGGATCATCCTTGAACCAGGCCAGCGGAATGAGCTGACGCTCAAAACCCACCGAGGTGACGACGAGTGTATCGTGCTTATGAACAGTCATGGAAAAATGACCTTTTTGGTCGGTAACCACCCCTGCATGGATCACCTTGGCAAAAATATGCACTCCGCCCATGTATTCGTCATTATCAGCATTCAGTACGATGCCGTTCAGTTTTTTGTATTCTCCATCCCGTGGTTTTGCGCATGCACAGTCATTATTCATCATCAAACCGGCAGAAAGCAGGGTCGTAAAAATCAAGTATATCTTTCTCTTGCTATGCAATGCGTCTAAAGAGCTATTTACTTCAATATAACAATCAGAAAACAATAAGTATAGGATTCATAAATATATACGTTTTCACTTCAATAGAGTAAAATTGAGCAGAGATGATAGCTTTAATGTTTGCTCTTTCAATTTACCAGGACAGTTATCCTGTGTTCCATGTAATTCAGTAATATTGACCTTAATCATCTTGAAAAGGAAGAGGTGAGGCAACGAATTTTCAAAAAGCATTTCTTTCAAGATGCAGCAGGTACAAGGATTTGTTCAACCCAAAATTCTCAATAACCTTTCTACTCCGAGCTTAAACTACTTTAAAATCAGACACTTCGTTCACGCCTGGCTGCCGCAGGCAGGTTTGGTTCGACACCATAATAGTGCATTATGCCTGCCGGCCTTTAGGCCAAATGATAATGAAAAACTATTTGGTCAGATTGAAGGTGCCATATTAAAAACGAGCCCTAATAAAGTAGACGGCTGATCCCTGGAGCGAGACCAATGCACCTTTCACATATATCTCCCGAAATGGAATGAAGGGGGCATCTTATCTCTCCCGATAGCGAGAAGTCTCTTTTGGAGGGGATTTGCACTCCCTTAGCTTACACATCTCCTGAGAAATATTTACTTACTCACTTTTATCAGCTATTTTAGAGAGCAGTTTGCCATTCGGGGCACACACAATGTACGTAAGGCATGCCGCAATAAGTTGTGAGCTTGAATATGGGAATTCGTTGTAATCTGAAAAGATATTTTCATAAAGCGGCAAGCTTCTTTTACTCACCAGTATGAACCATTGAGAAAAAAAATTATATAGCTATTCATTGTGGCAAATTTTAGTAAATCTATAATACTTATTTAAATATGATAAAAAACATCATTCTACTTGCACTTATTTTTTTGCCGTTCAAACTATTTTGTCAAGACTTAAATATCATACCATATCCGGTTAAGGCAGAAAAACATAAAGGTTTCTTTGAGATAAAATCATCCACAGCAATAATATATGAGGATGGTTTATTTCTAAGAGCAAAACAACTAAAGGAATCCCTTGAACCCGCAACAGGTTTCAATATTAAAATAGAACAGGCCAGTAATAAAACTGATCAGATAGTATTGGGGATAAACAAGGAATTAAATCATCTGGGTAAAGAAGGCTATGTTATTGAAGTAAATCAAAACCAAGTTTCAATCGAGGCTTTTCATTCGAAAGGAATCTTTTGGGCTATTCAGACGCTTCTTCAACTTTTACCGAATGATATTTTGAGAGATGCAAAAGTGAGTGATCGGAAATGGCTCTTACCAAATTGTAGTATCGAAGATTATCCCAGGTTCAACTGGAGGGGTTTAATGATTGATTACAGCAGAACTTTCTGGAACAGAAGAATAACCAAGAAATATATTGATGCAATGGCTTTTTATAAATTGAATAAATTGCATATGCACCTCACTGATGACCAGGGATGGCGTATTG
>WGED01000744.1 GCA_015492915.1 Cyclobacteriaceae bacterium | reverse complement strand
GCCCAATAACGACAAAATCATACAATCAGGGTCATTTAACCCGAATAATTCGGGGAATAATAAAGGAAACGCTCAAAGCGTTGATAAACACGGAATTGACGGTCACTTGATGAATTTCCATTCCTCAAATTCGGGGCATTTTGAAACAAGCGTTTTTCAATGTATATATTTAAATATCAATTCCTTACTTGCATCATCGCAATCTTTTCATAAATAATCCAGGTTAAATACAAAATGAACATGAATAATCAATCAAAAACCATATCAACAGCGCACAAACCCCGTACTTTCGTCAATGAGGATTTTGTGCCCGACACATGGGAGGCCATCGAACCGTATTACAAAAAACTGCTGGAGACAGATATTGCGGACATGGAGTCACTCCGCGCCTGGCTGCGAAACAGGAGCGAGCTCGAAGCGGTCATTTCCGAAAACGCTGCATGGCGCTACATTCGCATGACCTGTGATACAACCAACGAAGAATACCGCAATGAATACACGTATTTTATTACTGAGATTGAACCGAAGATCGCCCCCCTCAACCACAAACTGAATGAAAAAATCATTAAAAATCCATACAGCCATCAGCTCGATGGCGAGGCATACAAAATCCTTTTTCGTAACATCGAAAAAGACTTCAAAATATTCCGGGAAGAAAACATCCCCCTGAAAACGGACATTCAAAACCTCGCTAAAGAGTACGGCGCTATCTTCGGGGCCATGACGGTAACGATCGACAATAAGGAGATGACTCTCCAGCAGGCAGCCACCATCCTCGAATCAACTGACCGGCAAAAGCGTGAAGAGACATATAAAAAGATATCTGAAAGACGCCTCCGGGACAAAAAGAAGCTCGACGGGTTGTACGACAAGCTGATCCGCCTGCGGGATAAAGTAGCGCACAATGCAGGTTTTGGTAATTTCAGGGATTACATGTTTACGTACATGGGGCGGTTCGACTATACCCCACAGGATTGCTTTGATTTTCATGATTCTGTACAAAAAGAGGTGGTGCCGCTGCTCAATCAACTGAGCGCGGAGCGAAAAGAACAACTGGCTGTTGACTCTCTGAAACCATGGGACAAGGCCGTGGACCCGCTCAGCCGTCCGCCATTGAGACCGTTCAAAAACAGTGAAGAACTCATAGAAAAGACCATTGCGTGCTTCAACCGGCTCGACCCTTTCCTCGGTGAGTGTATCAGCACCATGCGCAAAACAGGCCGGCTCGATCTCGATTCACGCATCGGTAAGGCGCCGGGTGGATACAATTATCCCCTGGCTGAGAGCGGTATACCTTTCATTTTCATGAACACCTCCGGTACTTTGCGCGACATGATCACTATCCTGCACGAAGGGGGTCACGCCGTCCATTCCATCGTTACGCGCGACCTCGAATTGACGGATTTCAAACACACACCTTCGGAAGTGGCCGAGTTGGCCAGTATGTCGATGGAGTTGATCAGCATGGACCATTGGGATGTCTTTTTTGAAAATGAAGAAGAACTGAAAAGGGCAAAGAAACAGCACCTCGAGCAGATCATCCAGACATTACCGTGGGTTGCTACGATCGATAAATTCCAGCACTGGATTTATGAAAACCCAGACCACACCCCGGCCGAAAGGATCGCAAAATGGAATGAGATTTTTGCAGAGTTTTCAGACAACATAACCGATTGGACCGGACAGGAAGAAGTCAGGGATTTTCTGTGGCAAAGGCAATTGCATCTCTACGAAGTCCCCTTTTATTATATTGAATATGGCTTTGCGCAACTCGGTGCTGTGGCGATCTGGAAACGTTTCAGGGAAGATCCCTCCGGAGGGCTGAACGGTTATCTTTCTGCCCTGAAGCTGGGTTATACGCGCTCCATCCCGGGTATCTACGAAACTGCGGGCATCCAATTCGATTTCAGCCGCGAATATATCAGTGAGCTGATCAGTTTTGTAAAAAGGGAAATGGAGAAGGATGTATAAATGCTCAACTAAAAACTTTATTTCATAGAAATCAGGCAGAGAACCTCATTTTATATATTTTTCAAAAGTGCGGTTAAACCCAAAATTCTCACCAGGATTTCGTTATGAGAGGTTGAAGTACAACTTGTCCCGCCATGGTGGGAAGAAATTGCTTCGGAGATAGAATGGACTGAAAAATAAAAGAGCCGGGAAAAACCGGCTCTCTTACACAAAATGAACACAGATGACTAAAAAGTTGACTACTAAACTTTACTAACCTCGCACTTTTTATTAGCAAAATTCATGGGTATATACCAATAAAGTCATATTAAGTAACCAAATTATACAATTTATTTTTGATTTTTCTGTGATTTGTCTTGTAACTCTTTGATTGTCTATGTTTTGCGGGTGAAATTTTTTTTTTCGATTAACTCACGTTTTTACATAATAACCACACACACATCAGAATATATTTGAAC
>WGED01000743.1 GCA_015492915.1 Cyclobacteriaceae bacterium | reverse complement strand
CTCGATGGTCGCGTAAGGCAGATTATGGAAAAATGTCATAATTGCGCCCAGACAGCCTTCTATGTGCTATCAGAACAGTTCGGTCTCGGAGGGGACGATATCCTGTAAGCGCTGACGCCACTCCCCGGCATCGCCGAAAGAGGGGAAACCTGCGGCGCCGTTACTGGTTCGCTCATGGCGATGTGACTCATTTATGGCCGGGAGCGTCTTGACGATTGGAACACTTACCGCAAGGCTATGATACCGACAGGTCGTTTTTGCAACCGGTTCGAAAAAGGAACCGGCAGCACCCTCTGCTGCAAAATTCAGGAGAAAACCTTTGGAAAATGTTTCAATCTCATGGATGCAAATGATTTGAGAGAATTTCAACAAGCTGACGCTACCAAAGGATGCGGCAACGTGGTGAGCCTAGTGTTAAGTCAAGAATAAAATGATGCTGGGTGTAGTTTGCAACTACACCCTGATACTTCCAAAACGGTTATTATACGGATTGTAAATCCTTATATCGTTTGCGGAATTTTGATATATGGGTGTAGAATCATTCTACACCCGGCATTCCGGTGTTTTAATTCAAAAACAGTATTTGCGTTAATTTTCGTTTGACATGACACTAGCAGTAAGGATCACGGCTGATATTATTTTGGGCGACCAGGCCTGATCATTATTTTCCCGACCGAAATCATTAAAAATCCATAGACCAAAAATAATATTACGCCATATCGTTTTAATTGAGGGTATTTTTTTAATTTCGGCCTGATTTGCCAAGACACCCTCCTTTTACGGATGGGACGCAATTTTCATTGATTTTTCATGGACACCGGGGAAAGACCCTGAATTATGTCGATAGAGGTAAAAAACTTAACAAGAGTATTCGGAGAACAGATCGCCGTAAATAACCTATCCTTCAAGGCAGAGAAGGGGGAGATCATCGGTTTTCTCGGACCAAACGGAGCAGGCAAATCCACTACAATGAAGATATTGACCGGCTACATTCCGCCGACGAACGGGACAGCCAGTGTATGCGGTTTCGATGTGGTACAACAATCTATTCAGGCGCGGCAGACTATCGGCTACCTGCCCGAGCACAACCCGCTCTATCTCGACATGTATGTGCATGAGTATCTGCGGTTTGCCGGTTCATTCTATTTGAGCAACGTGAAATTTGTGAAAGAACGAATAAAGGAGATGATCTCGCTGTGCGGGCTGGAGAAAGAGCAGAACAAGTTGATCAGGGAGCTGTCGAAAGGCTACAGGCAGCGGGTAGGGCTGGCACAGGCTCTGCTGCACGATCCGGAGGTGCTGATCCTTGACGAGCCGACCACAGGCCTTGATCCGAATCAGATCATCGAGATTCGCGATCTGATCAGGAACGTAAGCCATGACAAAACGGTGATTTTTTCGACACACCTGATGCAGGAGGTGCAGGCCCTGTGCAGCAGGGTGCTTATCATCAACGAAGGTAAGCTCATAGCCGATGATTTTCCGGATAATCTGCAAAGCATGCAATCGCCCACAACAGTCATCAGCATCGAGTTTAGGGAAGAGGTGGATATCGAACTGATAAAATCTATTGACGGTATCATTGCTGCCAAAACCAAAGGCCGGTTTATCATCGTGGAGGCGAACAAGGAAAGAGATGTAAGACCGGAGATATTCAGGTTTGCCACAGAAAAAGGCTATACCCTTATCGGTATGAATCTGGAAAGTGAATCAATGGAAGACGTATTCAGACAGTTGACAAAAAAATGATCAATATTCTCATAAAGGAGATCAACGTATTCCTCAACTCATTCATCGCGTATATCATCATCGCGGTGTTCCTGACAGGTATCGGCCTGCTGATGTGGGTCTTTCCCGAAACGAGCGTGCTGGAGTACGGATTTGCCGATATGGGTTCGTTTTTCTCCCTTTGTCCATATATTTTCATGTTTCTCATTCCCGCCATCACCATGCGGATGTTCAGCGAAGAAAAACGCGGCGGAACCATGGAACTGCTGCTCACCAAACCCGTTCGCGACATCGACATTATCATGGGCAAATTCCTGGCTGGCGTCGTGCTGGTACTTTTCTCACTCCTGCCAACACTGATCTATTACTTCACATTGAGCTACCTCGGTAATCCTCCCGGAAATATCGACACGGCCGGCGTGACAGGATCGTACTTCGGGTTGTTCCTGCTCGGGGCTGCATTTACGGCCATCGGCGTATTTTCCTCTTCCTTTACGGAAAATCAGGTGACTGCCTTCGTCATCGCGGTGTTTTTGTCATTCCTGATGTATTTCGGATTTAACGCTATTTCCAAAACACCCTTGCTCAGTGAAATTTCCCTGTTTATCGACCAGGTCGGTATGATGTATCATTATAACTCTATGAGCAAGGGCCTCATCGATACGCGGGATGTAGTTTATTTTGTGAGCGTGGCAGGGGTTATGATACTTTTTACAAACCTTATTTTAAAAAGCAGGAAATGGTGATTCCGGAAAGCAAAAGGCTCGAATCGATTTTGTATTTCCTCATCGGAGTGATGGTGATCATCATTATCAACCAACTGTCCGCCCGTTTTTTCTATCGCTTTGATCTGACGGAAGAAAAACGCTACACAATCAGCGACGCAACCAAAAACCTGCTTAGTGACCTTGAAGACGTGGTTTATGTAGATGTGTACCTTGAAGGCGATCTGCCGGGTGGCATGAAGCGACTGCAAAAAAGTGTTCGGGAAACGCTTGAGGAATTCAGGATCTATGCGGGCAACAATCTGCAGTACAGGTTTATCAACCCTTCCATCGCCAAAGGCAAAAAGGCGAGAAAAGAATTTTATGAAAATCTCATAAAAAAAGGTATCCAGGCCACCAACCTCTACGACAACTCCGGCGGAAAGAGGTCGCAAATACTCATCTTCCCGGGAGCCGTCATCTCGTACGGAGGCAGGGAAAAGGGGGTCACCTTCCTCAAAGGGAATAAGGCGGCCAGTCCGCAGGAACAGATCAACCAATCGATCGAAGGAGTGGAATACGAACTGATCCGTACCATAAAATCACTCACTGAAGAAAAGGAAAAACGCATAGCGCTGCTTAAAGGTCATGGAGAACCGGATACCCTGCACATCGCAGGTCTAACCGCAGAATTGGGACAGCATTACAGGATTTTTCATGTCGATATCACAAAGAGGCCCAACCTGCTCGGTTTTGACGCCATCGTGGTTGCCAAGCCCCGCCGCCCCTTTGCCGAGAAAGATAAGTACAAAATTGATCAGTTTATCATGCGGGGCGGCAGGGCTGTATTTCTCATCGACGCCCTCACGGCCAACATGGACAGCGCGAGCAATGAGGATAATCTCGCCCTCCCCTACGAGACCAATCTCGAGGACATGTTTTTCAAATACGGCTTCCGAATCAACAGAACACTGATACTCGACATGAATGCCGCCCCTTATCCCGTAGTGGTCGGAAATCTGGGTGACAGCCCTCAGATCCAACTGTTGCCGTGGCCGTTCTTTCCGGTCATCAATGAATTCTCAAAGCATCCCGCCGTGCGCAATCTGGATGCCGTGCTCACCCGGTTCATCAGCACGATCGATACGCTCAAAGCGATGGGGATCAAAAAAATTCCTCTGATGAATACCTCTCGATATTCCAAAGTGCTCAGCGCGCCAGTGATCGTGAGTATCAACGAACTGAAAAAGGAAATGAAGCCTGAATTCTTTAATTCCGGAGCACAGATCACGGCATGGATTTATGAAGGGAGATTTACATCACTATACAAAAACAGGTTCTTGCCGGAAGGCACAGACAAGAGTAACTTCCTTGCAGAGGGCGAAGAGACGAAAATTCTGATCGTATCGGATGGAGACATCGCTCGCAATGAGGTAAACCCGGAGACCGGACAGCCTTACGAGTTGGGATACGATCCGTTTACCAAAACACGATTTGCCAATGCGGATTTTCTCGTTAACACGCTGATGTACCTGCTTGACGACAGCGGCATCATCAACACAAGAGCCAAAGAGGTGAAGATACGGCCACTCGATGCCGTGAAGCTCAAAGAGCAAAAAACGATGTGGCAGATCGTCAACCTTGTAGCGCCTGTGCTATTCATAATTGCCTTTGGCATCGTGAAATATTTTATGAGAAAACGTAAATACACCAACTTCGGCAAATGAACCGGCGCAATAAAAATATCACCCTGATAGTTATACTCGGCATCCTGGTGCTGATATCGCTGACCCTTGCACTTACCGGCCGTCGAGATTTCAATACCCTTGCCGATAAAGGCATTTTTCAGGTGCAGGACACCGCTAAAATCGATCAGATCTCAATTAAGTCAAAAGGTTATGAAATTTTGCTGAAAAAGAACAACGATGGCATCTGGGCGCTCAACGACAAGTATAAAGCCGGGCAAAATATCGTGAAGGTGCTGCTGGCTATCCTGAAAGATGTGGAAGTGATGAGAAAAGTACCGAAAAATCATGCGGGAGAAATTGCAGAAAAAATCAAAAATGAGGGTTATCTAATCAGTGTTTACGGAAATGACCAGCTCCTCGAATCATTTTATTCCCTGGGCAATGACACCAAGACCCTCTCCTGGTTTATGCAGGAAAATGGCAATTTTCCCATGGTCGTACATATCCCCGGCTATCAGAGCTACGTGGCCGGTATATTCGAAATTCCACTGAACGACTGGCGTGACAGGCTCATTCTGAGCACAAACTACAGAACACTGCGCAGCATCAGCGTCTCTTATTCACAGTTTCCGGAACATGGTTTCGAAATTATCTCCGGGTTTGATATCCCGATAGTCAAAGATGTGCAGCCGCTTGATACAGCGAAGATGATGTCGTATATCGAGCAGTTTGGCTACCTGCAGGCCGATCGCTTTATCGATCATGGACAGTCTGGCCATTACGACAGTCTGGCCAATACACCACACACAGTCACCATTGCCGTTAAGGATATCGACGAGAAGAATACGAAGACCTTGCTGTTTTTTCCATTGCTAAAGGATGACCCGATGATGCTGGGCCTGATAAAAGAAGATGATCAGCTCGTCCTGTTTTCCGCAAACAGGATACAGGGACTTTTTGCAGTAAAGTCTGACTTTATCAAACGCAATAGCAAGAACCCTCCATCAAAACAAAAACCTGAAAAATAGTTCCAAATTCATGAGCCGGCTGTATAATTTCTGCCCTGCCAGGTTTCCCGCTCTTTAAGTCTTTTTTCGATTTTAGCTACAATCTCAAAGTTTTTCAAACCCCACTTCGGAGCGATAAGCATATCAGCCGGCGATTGATTAACAAACCGCTCGACAATGATGCCTGATCGCAGGTGCTCAAGGAAATCAACGATAAAGTCGATATAATCATCAAGATTCCACAAGTGAAATTCCGATGGATTTTTGGCGTATTCCTTTGCAAAAGCCGTATGCCCGACAATCTGCAATTGATGCAGCTTGAGCGTGTCGATCGGTAAAGCAGACAAAGCCTTTGCGTGCGACAACTGGTCTTCCTGTGATTCTCCGGGCAAACCGAGAATAAGGTGGGCGCCGACATGAATATTTTGCTTTTTTGTCATGGCAACGGCATCGATAGCCTCCTTGAAGGTATGGTGACGCCTGATCCTTTCGAGCGTGCTATCGATCGTGCTTTCAATACCGTATTCAATGGCAACAAAATGATCCCTGGCTTTTTCTGCAATAAGATCCAAAACAGCCTCATCAACACAGTCAGGCCGGGTGCCTATCACTAAACCTTCAATTTTTTCATGGCTCAATGCTTCGGCGTAAACCCTGTCCAAAACATCCAACGCTCCGTAGGTATTTGAAAATGACTGGAAATAAGCGAGGAACCTCATATCGGGATACTTCCTGCTGAAAAAATCTATCCCTTCTTCAATTTGTTGTGTCACGGATTTATCCGGCTCGCAATAATCGGGACGGAAGGTATTGTTGTTGCAGTAAGAGCATCCTCGGCTGTCCTTGGTACCGTCTCTGTTTGGGCAGGTAAATCCGGCATTGATGGACAATTTTTGCACCCTCCCGCCAAATGTTCGTCTGACAAAGGAGGAGTAATCATTGAAACGCCGTGAATGTCCCCATGGAAATTCCATGATTTTTATGCCATTTTATTCAACCTTTTTTGCACCACCCACCGGAGCCGCACTCCCAAAGAAAAAAAGCACAAGCTTCATGGGTATTGCAGCCTGCGCTTTTTCAATTATTCCAATTTTCTTATTGAATTCAAAATTACCACTTGTAGTCGGCAATTGATAATTTTGAATGACTTTTTAATGAAAATATAAGGAATTCTGAAGGCGAAGGATATCAGACCGGCCTGATTCTGCGCTCCGGATCCACGTATTCCCTGTCGAAGTGTATGCGACTGTCAATAGCATTGTTGATCTTGTGGATAACATCATCGAGTACTTTGGCAGTACTTTTAAGGTGCTCATACAACATTTTATCCTTTTCAGATAACTCGGCATAACTTAGCAGGTTAATTAACCCGATCATTGTTGAAACAGGCGATCGCAGGATATGAGAGTTGATAAAGGCGTATTC